>CAKUJA010000015.1 GCA_934661135.1 uncultured Oscillospiraceae bacterium | reverse complement strand
CTGACGGACTTTCTTGAAGAAATCCGCACCCGCAGCCGGTTCCACTACTGGCTGTTCGGGCATTACCACGACAACCGAATTATTGACGAAAAGTACGTTCTTCTCTATGAGCAGATGGTGCGGATATTATAAGGGGATTATAAAAGCAGCACTTGACAAACCCTATTAAATAGGGTATTCTACATACAAAGAGGTGGCGCAATGACACGGATATTTGTAGAGCTTCCGTCGTTCCGAAAGGAATGGAAAGCAATGGGGCTGGATGACGATGACCTTCGGAGATTGCAGGAGGAACTGCTTGCAGACCCCAAGGTGGGCAAGGTTATGCGGGAAACAGGCGGCGTCCGAAAAATGCGCTTCGCGTTTGAACAGCAGGGAAAAAGCGGCAGCGCGCGTGTGATTTATGTAGATTTTGAGGTTCACGAAAAACTGTATCTGCTGACGGCATATCCTAAGAATGAAAAGGATAACCTATCAAAAGCCGAGCGCAATACGCTCAAGCAGCTTGTCGGTATTTTGAAGCAGCAGCTCGATGAGAATGGGAGGTCATGATATGAGCGCTTTTGATAAAATCAAGCTGGGGTTGGAAGAAGCAATCGCCTATGAGAAGGGAACGCTTCCGGCGAAAACAACGCGGCTTACCATTGTGCCAGTTGAAACCTATCAGGCAGACGAAATCAAACGGATTCGCAATAGCACTGGTTTGACGCAGCGCTCATTTGCAGAGTACATGGGCGTATCGCCGAAAACGGTTGAAGCATGGGAAGCAGGGCGAAACCATCCGGAAGGTGCGGCATGCAGACTATTGGCACTGACGAAAGCTGACCCGCAGTTCCCGCAAAAGGCTGGGATCGTACTTCGATAATGGCAGCTATCATTCAAACAGGGCAAAGAAAAGCGCGGTCATAGCGACTGCACTTTTCTTTGCCCTGTCTGCTTATAGGAAGTAAGCGTGTTTTGAGATTTCAGGATAAAACCGGATAATTAAATGGCGTTTATCTCTCGACGAAGACTGACGAATCTGGTATAATTTCATACAGGAAAGCCAAACGATAAGCAAGCTGCGTAACAGATGTGGGAGGTAAAAATGAGCAGAGATACAGAAAAGCTTCTGAAAGAGCTTCAGAGTTTCCTGATGCAGCACGGGGGTGAGGCAACGGATGAAGACAGCATGGATCGTCTGGCAGAGCAATTCCTGTCAGAGCAGGGCATCTGCCCGGTCAATGAAAACGCTGCGCCGGAAACCGCCGACGATTATCTGGATCTTGCGGAGCAGGCTGCATCCAAAAAGAAGTGCATCGAATATCTTCGCAAGGCGCTGGAATTGGAGCCGGACAATGTTGACGCGCAGCTTCAGCTGATCGTCCATACGATGGAACACAAGGTGGATGAGCAGCTCCCGGCATTGCAAAAGCTCATGGAAACTGCCGCAAAGCAGCTGGAGCCGGATGGGTATTTCAAAGAGGCCGTTGGCGCGTTCTGGGAGATTTTCGAGACCCGACCGTATATGCGCGTCTGCTATACCTATTTTGACGCCCTGATCTCCTGCGGTATGATGCACCGGGCAATCGACGAAGGTCAGCGCCTTCTGGAGCTGTGCGAGAATGACAATCTCGGCGTTCGTTATCAGCTGATGCACCTGTATGCCTACATGGAAGATGAGATGCACGCTTTGGCGCTGCACAAGCAGTTTGACTCGTATGAGGAAACGCAGATGCTTCTCCCGCTGGCAGTCCTGTATTATAAGCTGAACCAATTTGACAAGGCGGAAGACTATATCAAGCGGCTGTCCGCTGCAAACAAGGACGCGAAAAAGTTCCTGCGCGCTGCGGCGCAGGAGCGGCTGGAGGATTATTTTGACCAGCTGAATCCGTTTGGATATCAGCCGTTTACCATGGAAGAGCTGCTGGAAGAACTGATGAAGTCTTCGTATCTGTTTGACTCCGTTCCCTATTTTTTCGCCTGGGCGAACAGCTGCCTTCGCGCACAGACTACCGCTAAAAAGAAAGCTGCCGGGAAAGCCGGGAGCAACAAAAAATTATGAGCGAAAAAGCACGGACAGGGCCGTGCTTTTTCTGACTGAAGATATATGCGGCGATCAGCGCACCGTGTTCAGCAGCGCTGTTGTCTTCATATTGACGCCCATCAGCTCCCGCTGCGTCTGGCGGTTGGTCTGGCACATGGGCAGGAGGAAGTTCACCGCTTTTCGGATCTGCTGAAGGTCGGAAGAAGTGAGCGCATTCTGATGCAGATGCTCCAGTACTCGCCCGTAAGCATCCTTCAAGGACGCATCCACCGCAGGCTGAAAGAAATAGTTCGAGATCAGGCCGCCAATCAAGGCGGTTTCGGTATCCGTGTACTGCATCATGATTGCCCTCCCAAAAGTTTTCACACAACGAGAGTAATCATACCACAAAATCTTGTACCCGGCTATTCGCAAAATGACGAAATATATGATGCGCGCCCGCGCGGAAAGGAGAAGCCATGAACGTCAGAAAACCTGCCAATTACAACACCATGTACCGCGAAGTTGCGGAAATTCTCACGCAAAATCTTCCGCAGATGGAAGAAATCCATGCTATTGGCAAGGCTGTCAGCCGCCGCCCGGAGAAAGGCGCGGCAGTCGCAGCCGCAGAGTTTTTGCAGGCGAATTTCCCTGACCGCACAGGCTTTTCCCCGCGCAACGTGCGCCGGATGCGCGATTTTTATAAGGTCTATGAAAATGACGAACCGTTCCTCCGGCTGGCGATGAAAATCGGCTGGACGCTGAACGTGATTATCATGGAGGCGGAGCTGACAAGAGATGCAAGACATTGGTATCTCCGGAAAGCCAACGCGGGCGGTCTATCCAAGGCAGAGCTTCTGGAAATGATAGAATCTGCCGCACATTTGGAAAAATCTCTCGACGCAGCGCCGGATACCTGCTATACTGATAAAAAGCGGAAAGATTCTGCGCTGCGCAGGCACGCTGCCATTGTATCGCAGCGGCAACCATTCCAATCACTATTTGTAGTTCCGTTGTACGATGTGCTTCTTCGTTTTATCCATAGGAAAAAACGAAGAAGCCTTCATGCACGATGTTAGAGAGGTACGCCAATGAACAACAAGCTCATGGTCAATGGCGCGGAGATCTCCGTGACCACGATTGATGATAAGGATTATATTTCCCTGACCGATATGCTGAAAGCGAAGGATGGCGACTTCTTCATCTCTGATTGGCTTCGGAATCGGAATACCGTTGAATTTCTTGGCATTTGGGAGCAGATCCACAACCCGGATTTTAATTATGGCGAATTCGCCATAATTAGAAGTCAGGCAGGACTCAACAGCTATAAGCTCAGCGTGAAGGAATGGGTCGAAAAAACCAATGCCATCGGACTGAAGGCGCGTGCCGGGCGATATGGCGGTACATACGCCTATAAAGATATCGCGGTTGAATTCGGAATGTGGATCAGCCCGGAATTCAAGATCTATCTGATCAAGGAATTTGAACGGCTGAAGGAGCAGGAGCAGCAGCTCCTCGGCTGGGACATCAAACGCAATCTTGCGAAAATCAATTACCGCATCCATACAGATGCAATCAAAGAAAATCTGATTCCCCCGGAGCTGTCGGCGCGGCAGATGTCGCTGGTATATGCCAGTGAAGCCGATGTGCTGAATATGGCGCTGTTCGGCAAGACTGCAAAGCAGTGGCGCGATGAGAATCCGGGGTTGAAAGGAAACATCCGCGACTACGCAAACGTGTCACAGCTCGTGTGCCTTTCAAATCTTGAAAACCTGAACGCTGTATTTATTAATGACGGTCTTTCGCAAGCGGAGCGTCTGGCAAAGCTCAATGCAATCGCCATTCAGCAAATGCGTGTACTGACAGAGGATCATCGGATTTCGCAGCTGGAGGAAAATCCCCCAGAGAACTGATTGCGTTTTTTAGCTTACGGCGGTATCATATTTTCAGAAAAGCGGTCTTTGCACAACGAAATGTCTGTTGATCCATAGTGTTCAGCTCACACAAATACCCGCTCCACCACCCGGTGGGGCGGGTATTTTTTGTATCTCTCGTGAGATTCGAATTGGAAATCGAAACAATCCGGTGGATTGTTTCTGCCGCCAGTTCAAAAACTGGCGGCTTCCTCAATTTTGCGAAGCAAAATGCAAACGAATCTCCGGCGGGTCACCACTCAGAAATGACCTTTGTATGTCAGATGCCCGCGCAAGCGCGTTCATCTCGACAGCAAAGGTCTTTCTTCGTTCAAAATCGTAACCACTTCGTTGGGTTACGATTTTGTTGCTCTAATTTGATAATTGATCCATACATTTCATTGGTTTGCATTTTGGTTTTTCTTCCAATGCTTGAAAACAGTCGGACACCCTGCCTTTTTGTTCATTTTACGAAAGGCAGGGTGTCCGTTTTTGATGTCCGCAAAATAATTACTTGGACAGCAGGAGAGGGATACCGGCGGCAATTTAGGCGGGTGTAAAAATTGTAAAAAATCGGGGAACAGCGCAACGGCTGCTCCCCGATTTCGTCATTCATACCGAAAGATGCTTCCACCGACAAATTCGCGGACAATCGAGTCCCGCGGGACATAGGGAATATCAAGCGAGGGAAGGCTGCGGACAACCTTCATCAGAACGCTCAGACCTTTTTCTTCGATGAACGCGTCATCCAAATCTTCGGTGAACTGCGGCATTTCACGCAGATATTTCGCGAGGATACAGAGTTCATAGTCATGGAAGGAGTCGATGTGAATGGAGGCGTTTGGCTTATTCGGCTGGATATACTTCTGCTCACCGGCGTTGACCGACTGCGCACGATCAATGGTGTCGCGCAGACTGTGGCCGCGTCCCTGGTAATCGCGCACCATCCGGCGTGCGACGCGAACCTGCTCCGGCTTGACAATCTGATCGTCGGCGGTGATAATGCGGGTACGCGGCGCGACGTAGATGCCGGTTGCGCGGTCGCGCACGCGGTCAAATACGATGGGATTGAGCATATGGATGCCCTCTGCGATGACAACGGCCTCGCGGCTGCCTTCCATGGAGACAAAGCCGCCGGTTTTGCCGGATTTGAAATCATACCACGGCACCTGCACGGTCTTGCCGGCAGAGAGACCTTCCATGCAGTCCAGCAGAAGGTTCCAGTTGACGCAGTGGGGCGATTCCCAGTCGTCGGCTTCGGGCGGGCGTTCGTCGAGCGAGAGGAAGAAATTGTCCATGCTGAGCAGGCAGACACGGACGCCGAGATTTTGCAGATATGCCTGAAGGCGCATGGCGGTTGTCGTTTTGCCGGAGCCGGATGGGCCGGTCAGACAAACAAACGGTTTTTTCGGCTGGGCGGAGAGAATCGCCGCGGCAGCGGCGCTGATTTTATCGTGAAAGACCTCCTCACAGCGCAGGACAAACTGTGTCTGGTTGCGCATGGCGAGGATAATGTCCTCCATATCGATTACTCGCATAGGTCAGGTTCCTTTCTAAATGGATTCCGAAGCGGTGCGTTCCGCAAGCCGTGCGCGCATCCGCTTCCAGATGACAACATAACAGATCAGATGGGCAAGGGTGGTTACAACCCAACTGATGGGATAGGAGACATAGAGCATTTGCAGCGTATGATCCCAGCGGAAAAGCGTCCAGATCCAGACAATCCGCAGCAAGCAGGCACCGGTCAGGCTGACGAGCATGGGAATCCATGCCGCGCCGAGACCGCGCACCATGCCGCAGCAGGCGTCCATCAGGCCGCAGAGGATGTAGACCGTGGTCGTATAGTAGGTGCGCACCATGCCGGCTTGGATGATGACGTCGAAAGCCGGGTCACTGCGGGCAATGTAGACGCTGAGAAGCTGCGGGCCGAAGATGGTGCTCAGCGCGCAGAGCGGAATACCGATAATCAGCACGGCGGCATTGCACGACCAGAAGATTTTATTGATACGGTCATAGAGGCGTGCGCCGAGGTTCTGGCTGGTAAAGGTGATGGCGGCATGGTAGACGGAGTTCATGGCTGTGTAGGTGAATGCGGCAATGTTGGAAGAAGCGGTATTCGCCGCAACGACATCTGCGCCAAATCCATTGACGGCACTCTGCACCATGACGTTGGAGATGTTGAACAGTGTGGTTTGCAGTCCGGCGGGCAGACCAATCTGAAGCATCTGGATGGCTTCGGCCTTATGGATACGAAGCTCTTTCAGATGAATCTGCGCCCAGCCGTCGAAGCACATCAGGCAGCGCATAACGAGCACGACAGAGACAACCTGCGAAATGACCGTTGCAATGGCGACACCGGCTACGTCGATCTTGCAGACGATGACGAAAAACAGGTTCAGCACGGCGTTGATGATGCCGGAGATGGTGAGATACAGCATGGGGCGCTTTGTGTCTCCATAGGCGCGCAGAATCGCCGCGCCAAAGTTATAGATCAGTGTGAACGGGACACCGATAAAGTAGATGGTGAGGTAGAGACTGGATTTTTCCAGAATATCGGCCGGAGTATCCATCAGCTCCAGCAGCGGACGGCTCAAAAACAGGCCGAGGAGCATCATCAGCAGACCGAGCACGGCACTGAGCGCAATTGCACAGTGGCTTGCACGGCGGACGCCATCTTCATTGCGGCAGCCGACGCGGCGCGCAATCAGAATGTTGACGCCGACGGAGATGCCGATGAAGGTGTTGACAATCAGGTTGACAAGGCTCGACGTTGCGCCGACTGCGGCGAGCGCAATGCTGCCGGCAAATTTGCCGACAACGATGACGTCTGCCGCATTGAACAGCAATTGCAGCATACCCGTTGCGGCTAGCGGCAAAGAAAATTGCAGGATGCCGGACAGCAGCGGACCGCCGGTCATGTCGATCGAAACGCTTTTGGAACGCGCCATGGCGTAACACTCCTTTATATATAGTGTATCCTGAACGGTAGGAAATTGTCACGATACCGGAAAACAGAGAGATTCCGGCGAAAACCACTGTATTATACGGCGGAATTCGACGAAAAGCAAGCGGAATAGGCAGAAAATGGGGCAATTCCGTCCGGTGGACAGGAAAAAGACATGAAATCGCCGCGCTCCGGGTGATAAAATCCGACGCGATACGACCAAAGCGCGATGCCGCCGTCCTCTGCGCGGCCGTATTTGCAGTCACCGATCAATGGATGGCCATGCGCGGAAAATTGTACGCGAATCTGGTGTGTTCTCCCGGTTAACAGGTGAATTTGCAGCAGAGATGTATCATTTTTGGAAGCAAGGCGGGTGTAGGTCAGAATGGCCTCTTTGGCGCCGGCCGTTCCCTCTGGGACGACGCTTGTGATACCGGCATAGGTATCGCGCAGCAGCCAGTCGCGAAGCGTGCCTTGTGCGGGGGCAAAGCCGCGGACAACGGCTAAGTAGTCCTTTTGGAACTCGTGCCGCTGTATTTGTGCGGCTAAAATTGCGGCAGCCTTGCGGCTGCGTGCGCATACCATCACACCGCCGACTTTGCGGTCTAAGCGGTGCACCGTGCGGATGCAAGCGGCACAGAGCGCTGCACGCAGCAAATCCGGCATTCCGCCGGGCTCGTCGGTCGAGAGGACGCCGGGGGGCTTGATGGCGACGACGATGCGATTGTCCTGATATAAAATATCCATAAATGACTCCAGGCGAGAAATTGTAATATCAAGGGAATGCGCGGGCGGCATTGCCCACCGAAGGCGGGCGAGACTTATTCATTATAACACATGATTCGATGGTTTTTGCAAGGAAATTGCGCAAGTCTTAAAAATTCTTAAAAACCCTTGGAAAACCGGGCATCTATGATACAATGGGGGTGAAATAAAGCAGGAGGCAGGACGCATGGAGCAGACGATTCGTATCCTCGTTGTGGATGACGAGCCGGATATTCGGCAGGTATTACATATTTTATTGGAGGCGCAGGGATATTCCGTACAGGAAGCCGCGAACGGGCGGCTGGCCGTGGAATTTATCCGGGAGAACCCCGACCTTGATTTGATCCTGATGGATATTATGATGCCGGAGCTTGGCGGCGTGGAGGCCAGCCGGGAGATTCGAGCGATTTCGTCTGCGCCGATTCTATTTTTGACGGCCAAGAGCCAGGAGCGGGATATGCTGCAGGCCTATCAGTCGGGCGGCGACGACTATCTGGTCAAGCCGTTTTCGAGCGCGGAGCTTTTGATGCGCGTGGAGTCGCTGCTGCGGCGCTACCGCGTCTACAAGGGAAAAATCAACGGCAAGATTCTGCGGCAGGACCTTGTGCTCGACGAGGAGAACCACCGCGTGCTGCGTGACGGGGTTCCGGTGGAGCTGACGGAGACAGAGTTTGCGATCTTGCAGTATATGGCCGGGCAGAAGGGACGCGTGGTTTCGGTCAACCAGATCTACGAAAACGTGTGGCATGAAAAGTATATGCCGGCATCGAACAACACGGTGATGGTGCATATTGTGAACCTGCGCAAAAAGCTCGAACGAAACCCGTCGGAGCCGCGCCTGATCCGCACGGTGTGGGGAAAGGGGTATCAGATTGACTAAGCAACCCGCATTCCGCTCGCTGCGCGTGAAGCTGCTGCTGGTACTGGTGATTGCGATAGCGGCAGCGGCGGCGATGTACCTGCTTTCCAATTGGCTCGGCGGTGTATTGATTGAACGCTGCTATATGAGCGAAACGGCGCTGCAAAAGCGCGAGCGCGCGATTGTCAGCGAGCTGCAGGCCTTTGTGCAGGAGAATCGAATTTCATCCCGCGACACGGACTCGGTGGCGCGCTGGTCGATGAGCAAGAGCGATATTTACGTCATGCTCTATAAAAATGAACAGCTGGCGTTTGAGGCCGGCTGGTGGGGCGTGGACGATGTTGACGAGACAGGCGCGACGCCGCTGCTCTCCAATGCGGCCAGCGTGTATCCGATCTATTTTACCGACGGGCCGATGCAGGCTGTGGTGTACGACTTTAGCGAGTCGCGGCTCTACACGCTGACGACGCTTGTCAGTGTGGTGCTGGGGTGTCTGGTGCTCGTGTGCTTTATGCTGACCTACAACAGCGGCATCACGCGCTCGATTACGACGATCTCCAAAGAGGTGCAGCAGATCGGCCGCGGCGATCTGGCCGTGCGGCTTGAAAAGCCGCACGGCAATGATGAGCTGGCAAAGCTGACGGAGAGCGTGGAGCAAATGCGCCTGTCGCTGCAAAGCAAGACCGAGGAGGAGAAGAAGGCGCTCAAGCAAAACTCCGATCTCATTACGGCGCTTTCACACGACATCCGCAACCCGCTGACCGCACTGCTCGGTTATCTGGACATTATCTCGGTGCGGATGCCGGAGCTGCCGGCGGATGTGGCCGGATATTTGGCGGCCTGCCAGGACAAGGCGGTTCGCATCAAGACGCTGACGGACGAGCTGTTCCGGTACAGCCTGCTGTTTTCCAACGATGAGCTGCCGATGCACCCGGAGGCCTACGACGCCTATGTGCTGCTGGAGCAGCTTTTGGGTGAGGCACAGGCAGAGCTGGAGTCGGCCGGGTTTGCGGTTCGGATGGTGATGCCGGATACGTTCTGCAGGATCCGTGTGGATGTGCCGTATTTCAAGCGCGTGCTCGACAACCTGTTTGCGAACGTGCGCAAATACGCCGACCCGTCGCAGCCGGTTTCGATTGCGGCGCTGCCGGAGGAGCGGACGTTCCACATCTGCATCTGCAATGTGGTTCGTACAGACCCCGGGCAGGTGGAGAGCAACAAAATCGGCCTGCGGACGGCAGAAAAGATTGTGACGCAGATGGGCGGCAGATTTCTGCGGCATGAAGCGGACGGAAAGTTCACGGCGGAGGTTGTGCTGCCGGTGGCACCGGAGGAGACGCAGCCATAGGAAGCGCTGAAACCGACGGGTCGGGATGGGAAACGGATGGAATCGGTGCTTCCTTAAGATTTCTTAAAAATTGAAGAAATCACTTTCCAAAAACAAAAAAACTGCTATGATGGGGACAACAAAAAAGCGCGGCAGAGCCGCAGAAAGGAATTTGAGTATGAAACATCGTGTATTTGCGCTGTGCCTGGTGCTCGTACTGCTGATCGGCGTGTTCGCCGGGTGCAGCAAGAAGGAGAACGGCAGCAACAGCGACAGCAACAACGGGAATTCGACCGTTGCCAAGCCGACGAAGAACGACCAGGCGCAGACAACCTCAAAATATGTCTATAAGCCTACATACATCAATCTGCCGAGCGAGATCGCATATACCTCCGGCGTTACGGCGAGCGCGTCGACCGCATGGCTTGTCGGTCGGGTGAAGGAGGGCGAGAAGGAGGAGAGCTACACCTACACCGACGAGAACGGCGAGGAGCAGACGGAGACGTATACCTATGATGTGTACCGCTCGGCGCTGTTCCAGATTGATCTGGACAGCCAGACCTGCACGGAAGCTACCGGCGTGGCTCTGCCGCAGGTGGACGATGGCTGGGAAGGCAGTGTCAATATCGGCGATATGCAGGTCATGGACGACGGCTCGATCTGGGTCTGCTGCGACATCTATCAGTATAAGACCGAGCTGCCCGAGGACTTTGATCCGGAGACCGACGACGAGTGGAACTACCAGCAGAATGAGGAGAAGGACGTCATGCTGCATCTGGCGGCGGACGGCAGCGAGCTTGGCCGCTTTGAGCTGAAGGTGCCGGCGGAGACCGACGATGCCGGCAACAACTATTCCGGCAGCCTCTCCACGGTGCTTGTCGGAAACGACGGCACGATCTATGGCTATGACTGGACCAACGTGTATCTGTTTGACGCTGAGGGCAACTGCACGGCCACGATTTCGACCGACGACATCGGCGGCGGCAGCAATCTCTGCCGGTATGACGCCAACACGATCGGCATGACGGCGTACAGCTATGACCAGGAGTCGCAGACAAGCTCGAACGAGCTGATCCCGATCAATACGGAGACAAAGACCTGGGACAAGGACAACGCCATCAAGATTCCGACCGACGCATGGCAGATCTATCCGGGATGCGACGGCTATGACATCCTCTACAACTACAACAACAATATCTTCGGCTACATCGCAAAGACCGATACGAAGGAGAAAATCCTCGACTGGATGGACAGCGACATCAACTCCAACGACATGGCATCGTTCTCCGTGCTTGATGACGGCCGCGTGATCGCGACGCTGTCGCACTACGACGACGACACGGGCGAGCAGACCAATGAGATGGTGCTGATGACGCGCGTGGATTCTTCGACGCTGCCGAACAAGACCACCTTGACACTGGCCTGCTTCAGCCTGGACTACTATCTGCGCGAGCAGATTGTCGAGTTCAACAAGAACAGCGACGAATACCGCATCGTGGTCAAGGACTACGCGGAATACAACACGGACGATGATTATTCGGCGGGACTGACGAAGCTGAACACCGAGATCATGTCCGGCGTGATTCCCGATATGATGATTACCACCAATCTGCCGGTCGACCGCTACGCGGCGAAGGGCGTATTGGCAGACCTCTATACGTTTATTGACAACGACTCGAGCCTGACGCGCGAGAGCTTCGTGCAGGAGGTGCTCAAGGCCTGCGAGACCGACGGAAAGCTCTATGAGCTGCCGACGAGCTTCATGGTGCAGACGGCCTACGGCCTGAGCAAGGTTGTGGACGGCTACGACGTCTGGAATGTGGCGGCCGTGCAGGACGCGATGACGAAGCTGCAAGAGGGTGCGTATGTCTTTGATTTTTACAGCACGCAGGCCGACGTGATGAGCACGTGCGTCTACAACAACCTGAGCACGTTTGTCGACTGGCAGACGGGCAAGTGCTCGTTTGACAGCGAAGCGTTTGTGGCGCTGCTGAACTTCGCCAAGGGTTTCCCGGCGGAATTTGACTGGGACGCCTGGTACAACGACCCGGAGAACTCCAATAATGGAACCAGCGACGCAGACATGATAAGAAACGGGCAGAAGCTCCTGAACCGGCAGTATCTCTATGGGTTTAACGATCTGCTCTACTCGCTCGGCGAGCTGGGCAACGCGCCGATCACGTTTGTCGGCTATCCGTCGGAGGACGGCACGGCGAACCACCTGTTCTCGACAAGCGGCGCGTTTGCGATTTCTGCAACCTGCGCGGCGCCGGACGTCGCGTGGACGTTCCTGAGCCAGCTTGTGCGCGAGGACTATCAGTCCGGCAACAACATCTGGAACTTCCCGGTCAACAAGGCGGCATTCGACCAGTCGATGGAGAAGGCGATGACGCCGGAGTATCAGTACGACGAGAACGGCGAGATCATGCTGGACGAGAACGGCGAGCCGATAAAGTACCCGAAGTACAGCTACTACACCACGTCTGTGGGGCGCGAGACCGCCATCGCTCGGACGACGGATAGTAGTGCGGCGGAGGATGGCCGCGTGGACATCTATGAGCTGAGCCAGGAGCAGGCGGATATGGTTCTTGACGTGATTGCCAAGACGACGCGCGTGGCGACCTACGACGAGTCGATTTCGAACATCGTGGACGACGAGTGCGCAGGGTTCTTCGCCGGTCAGGCGAGCGCGGAGGAGACGGCGGCCGCCATCCAGAGCCGCGTGCAGCTCTACGTCGCGGAGCAGAGCTAAACATTTAGAGCAGAAAAAAGCCTTCCCCTCCGGGGAAGGTGCCGAGCGCAGCGAGGCGGATGAGGGTCTGGGAGCAAAAACGAAACATTGTGCAGTAGGGTTAATGCTCCATACCCTCATCCGTCTGCTCCGCTTCGCGTCGCAGCCACCTTCCCCCAGGGGAAGGCTTTGCCGCTGCGGCGGGGCGACCATTGGCCGCCAGTCCCCAACACCTAAGACATTTACCCCAAGCAGGAAAGGAACGCCATGATCAAACTACCAACTTCCCGCAGATCGAGCCAGGGGGCAAGAGCGCTTTGGAAAAACGCGAATCTGAAGGTTCGGGATTTTTTGAATTCGATGTGCTTCTCCGGGCCGAGTTTCCTGGGAATGCTGATTTTCTATGTCGTTCCGTTCGGCGTGGTGATCTACTATTCGTTCATTGCGGGCGTGGTGGACAACAGCTTTGTGGGACTGAAAAACTACATTGCGGTGTTCACCAACGCGGCGTTTCGCATTGCGGCGAAAAATACGGCGATCTTCTCAGGTCTGGCGGTGCCGCTGGCCGTGGTGCTGGCAATGCTGCTGGCGTTGATGCTCGAATGCCGGATTCCGGCGAAGAGCCAGTTCCGAACCTGCTTTTTAAGCCCGATGATGGTGCCGATCGCGTCCATCATCCTGATCTGGCAGGTGCTCTTTCACTCAAACGGCGTCATCAATGAGTTTTTGGCGGTGTTCGGCGCGGACAAGATCAACTGGCTGAAATCGGACTACTGCATGGTTGTGATTGTGAGCCTGTTTCTCTGGAAAAACCTCGGCTACAACATGATATTGTTTATGGCTGCGCTGAACAACATCCCGAAGGAGCTGATTGAGGCGGCGGAGCTGGACGGTGCAACGGGCAGCTATATTTTCTTTCACATCAAGCTGCGCTACCTGTCGCCGACGGTGCTGTTTGTCACGATTCTCTCGATTATCAACTCGTTTAAGATTTTCCGGGAGATCTACTTGCTAACCGGCGACTACCCATACGACGGACTTTATATGCTTCAGCATTTTATGAACAATATGTTCAATCATCTGGATTACCAGCGCCTTTCTGCCGCGGCGGTATTCCTCGCGGTGGTGATTGTGGTTCTGATCGCGCTCCTGTTCCTGATTGAGAACTACTTCGGAAAGGACGTGGAAGGATGAGACGGCATAAGAAACGCTATTTTTCCCGGACGATGCTGACCATTCTGGCCATCCTGTTTGCGTTCCTGTTCGTGATGCCGACGCTGCTGACGATCACAAACTCGTTTATGACGCAGAGCGAGATCACGGCGAACTATGGACAGGTCTTTGACAATGCCAAGGACGGCAAGAGCTACATCTCCAAGACCATCAATTTGAAATTTATTCCGGACAAGGTTTCGTTCAGCCAGTATTGGACGGTTCTGCTGAAAAGTCCGGATTACATCTATAAACTCTGGAATTCCATCATTTTAACCGTGCCGATTGTGCTGGCGCAGCTCATGGTCGCGTCGGTCGCGGCCTACGGCTTTACGCGCTGGCGCGGCAAGGTGCGCGATGCGATCTTCTTTTTCTATGTGATTCTGATGCTCATGCCGTATCAGGTCACGCTGGTGCCGAACTATCTGGTGTCGGACTGGCTGAAGCTGCTCAATACGAAGTGGGCGATTATTCTGCCGGGCGCATTCGCGCCGTTTTCGGTGTTTTTGCTCACAAAGTTCATGCGCCGCATCCCGGTGTCGCTGATTGAGTCGGCGAAGCTGGACGGCGCGGGCGAGTGGCAGATCTTCTGGCGGATTTGTCTGCCGCAGTGCCGCGCGGCGCTGTATTCGATCGCGATTCTGGTGTTCATCGACTACTGGAACATGGTTGAGCAGCCGCTCATTTTATTGCAGGATGCATCGCAGCAGCCGCTTTCGGTCTATCTGTCGCAGATCAACGCAGGGGAGATCGGCATTGCGTTTGCCGCTGCCGTCGTGTATATGATTCCGGGATTGCTGCTGTTTTTGCACGGCGAGGCGTATCTGGTCGAGGGCATTGCATATTCCGGTTCCGTCAAGGGTTAATCGTCACGAAAGAGGAATGTTACCATGGAAGAAACAAAAGTCAGCAAACGGGAATGGGTCAAAACAGCCGCCATTATCTTTCTGGCGGTGCTGCTGGTTCTGACCTTCTTCTCCAACACGATCATGAATGCCACGCTGCCGGAAGTTGCCGCGCAGCAGGTGGCCGGCGGCACGATCAACGCCAAGATCCGCGGCTCCGGCACGGTCGGCGCGAACGAGACGTATGACGTGACCATCAACCAGACGCGCAAGATCGCGAGCGTGCTGGTCAAGGTCGGCCAGACGGTGAACGCGGGCGACACGCTCTTCCTGCTCGAAGCGCAGGAGTCCGACGAGGTCAAGGCCGCGCAGGACGAGCTGGATCAGCTGGAGCTGAGCTATGAAAAGTCCCTCGTCGACGCGGGCAATACCTCGGCCAAGGAGAACCACGAGGTGCAGAAGGCGCGGGACGCCTATAACGAAGCGCTGGCCATCTATCATCAGTACAGCACCATGGACGCCACGCGCCTGGCCTCAGAACAGGCCAAGGCCGACGCTGCGCAGAAGGCTGCCCAGGCCAATTATGATTCGCTTCAGGAGCAGTACACCACGGCGTCCAGCGATAAGACGTATACGGATGCGCAGGCCGCCGTCTCCGAACAGACGGCCAATGTCAAAAGCTTAAAGGCCAGCATCGACGAATATACGCAGAAGCTCCGCGAATTGCAGACCGGAAGCACGCCGCGCAGTGTCGATCAGATCAATGCGGATATCAATGCTGCAAACGCTGAGCTGAACCGCCTGCTGACGACGAACGCCGCAGCAATTGCGGAGCATGAAGCAAACTATAAGCGGCTGTCCTCGCTGGCAGGGGGCCGTGATGAGGTCATGGCTGCATACTGCACAATGACCGACGAAGAACTTGCCAAGGCGCTCGGTTCTTATACGGGCGGAAAAACAGGCAATGATGGAGCAGTCATCACCCCGGCTACGGCGAATACGGAGGATGCCAGAGCCGTCAAGGCGGCGTATGCGGCACTGAAAGACTACTATGCTGCGAAGTCTGCGCAGGAGGAAAGGCTGACGACGCTGCAGGCAGAACTGGAAGTTGCACAGAAGTACACCACCACAGCGCAGACCATTCAGCAATACCAGAGCAAACTGAATACGGCGACCTATGACTTGCAGACTGCGCAGAATACACTCAATAACGCCCAGAATATCGTCAACCAGTACGATAACAACCTCAAGGCGCTGAAGGCTTCCGTCGATCAGGCCAAGAGTACTCTGACGGCGGCGCAGGAGGCTGTGACCAAGCTGCAAAGCGCGGCCACTGCCGCCGAAACGGTCAAGTCCACAAAATCGGCTCTGGAAGAGCTGCTCTTTACGCAGCAGCTTGGCGACTCGTCGTATCTCGATATACAGGCGGCCAAGGAAACCATTGAGAAAAAGCGCGAGGCGCTGAAGGAATTGACGGCGAGCGCGGACGACCTCGAGGTCAAGGCGAAGGTTGGCGGCGTGGTGGCGGCGATTAACGTCACGGCCGGCAACTCCATCGGTCCGGACAGTCCGCTGGCGACGCTGAACGTGGCAGACCGCGGCTTTACGATCAAGATCTCCGTCACGAACGACCAGGCCAAGCGCGTCAAGGTCGGCGACAGCGCCGAGGTTGTGAACTACTGGGGCGGCAACGTTGAAGCGGTTCTGGAGAAGATCACGCGCGACACGAGCAATCAGGCCAACAGCCTGCTGGTGTTTAAGGTGACCGGCGACGTCGACCCGGACACGAATCTGACGCTCTCCATCGGCCAAAAGAGCGCGAACTATGACGCGCTCGTGCCGAATTCGGCGGTGCGTACCGACAACAACGGCACGTTTGTGCTGGCGCTGACGTCGAAGTCGACGCCGCTGTCGACCCGCTACACGGCCACGCGTGTGCCGGTACAGGTGCTTGCATCGGACGACACAAGCACGGCGGTCTCCGGCATCGGCGCGGGCGAGTTTGTGATTACCACCTCCACGAAGCCGCTGAGCGCGGGCACCCAGGTCAAGCTGGCGGATAACGGATGAGCGGGCGGTTTGAAAAGGCGCGCAAGCCGAAGGCGCCGCGCGAGAAAAAGCCGCGTGACAAGCGGACGCTTGCGCAGCTCGGCTGGAAAAAGATTCTGCTGCTGTGCCTGAATGTGGTGCTGGTGCTGCTGACGCTGCTCTGTGCGGCAAAGCTGACCGAATACCGCAATCTGCTGCTGACGCAGAAGGCGGCCGAGCGCTGGCGCGGCGACAGCGAGGAGCGCTTTGCGCAGGTTTCGGTGTTTCTGCCGGTCGACCAGAAGATCGGCGAGGATGAGGTGCGCACGTTCCACCAGACGATGGACGAGGCGATGATTGCCGCGTCGCTCGAAGCGCCGGAGGGCGGCAGCCTGTGGCAGGACGCCTACTGCGGCACGAATACCGTTTCCCTCTCCGGTCCGGCCGGGAAGGCGAGCGTGAAAACCTATGGTGTGGGCGGCGACTGGTTTCTGTTCCACCCGCTGACGCTGCTGTCTGGCTCCTATATTTCGGAGCGGGACTTCGCGCAGGATCGCGTGGTGCTGGATGAAAACCTCGCGTGGCAGCTCTTTGGCAGCAGCGATGTTGCCGGGATGGAGGTCACGATCGGGATGCGCACCTATCCGGTGGCGGGCGTTGTGCGTCTGGAGAATGACAAGGCGACAAAAAAGGCGCAGACGGAATCCGCCGTGCTCTTTATGAGCTATGAGACGCTGAACGCCATGCAGGAGACGAAGATCGACACCTACGAGATCGTCATGCCGAATCCGATCTCCGGCTATGCGCTGAGCGTGATGCAGGAGAAGTTCCCGGTTACGACGGGCGCAACGGTGGAAAACTCCAACCGGTATTCGGCGCTGAGCCTTGCGAAGATTGTGCTCGATTACGGAAAGCGCTCGATGAATACGCAGGCTGTGATCTACCCCTATTGGGAGAATGCGGCACGGCTGACCGAGGATTTTGCGGCGCTGTTTTTGATGCTGACGGTGCTGCTGGCGATCTGCCCGGTTGTCTGCGCGATCATCTGGATTGTCAAGACGCTCAAACGCCTGATCGTGCAGGCAAAGGACAAGGCCGTCACGACAATCGAGGAAAAAATCGAACAGAAGAAGGAAGAAAACTACGTCCGAACCGGTATTTAAGGGTTACGGCGGAAGAAGCAGTAAACGCGCGCTGCCAATAGGCAGCGCGCGTTTTTGCAATTTCATTAGGGTGTATCTGAAAACTCCCAACACACCCGGACAGCGGGTCTTTTCACGCTGCGCCGCGCCATTTTTCCTTGAAATACGTCAGTATTCCTACGGAAAAATGTCTTGCTCAGCGCAAAAATTCCTCGCTGCCGGTCACATTGAGAGGTTTCAGATACACCCTAGAGCCGGAGGTTGTTGGCGCGCAGAAACGCGGCGAGCATTTGCTCAAGGTAGTGAATGGAGTCGATGCGGTTCGCGCGCGGCGAGAGGTTCGTTACCTTGTAGCAGATGCGCTCGGGCGGCGGATTTTGAATTTTGTAGACCTGAACCTGGTGACCGTAGAAGGCCGCGTTTTTTTGCAGGAACGGAACCGTACAGGCCGGCGCGATGCACCACGTGCCTTCCTCAAGGCACTGGGCGGCAAGCACGGCGGTGTCGACTGAGACGAGCGAGTGGATTTCGGAACCGAGGTATTCCTCGTGCCACGACTGGTAGGCGTTGCTCCAGTTGGTAACCAGCTCCTTTTCGGGATCGAGATCTTTGGGATTCAGAGAGGACGCGGCACAGTCAAGGTTGCCGACGAGGTAGTGCCGCTCACGGAAGATCGGCTCAGCCTTGATATTCTGGCTGGCACGCTGCACAGCGGTGAAGCCGATGTCGACTTCGAGACTTTCGATGGCCTGGATGACTTGGTAGGAGGGGTAGACGTGGATGTCGAGCCGGAGCTTGCGATCCTCATTTTCGCGGAAGATGAGGTCGCGGTAGAACGGGGAAAACAGGAAGGAGATCGACTCAATGGTTCCAACCGACAGGCGGCGCTGATAATAGTCGGCGCGGAAGGTCTGTGCGCTCTTTTCCAGGCGAAGCCACTGGTCGGCGATGGCGATGAACTCGATGCCGGCCTGTGTGAGGGCGAGACTGCGGTTGCCGCGGGAGCGGGTGATGAGCGTCAATCCGACTTCTTCCTCCAGCAGGTTCAGCCGGTGGCTCAGTGCGGACTGGGAGATACAGAGCGCATCCGCGGCACGGTTGAAGTTCCGAAATTCTACAAGCTGCATAAAGGCTTCGATCAAATCGGTGGTCATAGCAGGCTCCTTGCGTAAAAAATATTGATACTATCGATATAATAACGCAATTTAATTCATTTTACAACTTTAATTTTTTCTGCTATCCTGAAATCAGAACAAAGCAATAAACCCGGCAGAGGAGGACAGGCGGATGAAACCGGAATTGATTACGAATTCACGGCAGATCGAAGCAAGAACCGGAATCCCGGTGGAAGCGGTGACGCTGCAAAGCACGATTTTTCTGGAAGGGCCGGGCGACCGGCTGCCGCTGCTCGTTCGCGGGGACGATGGGCAGATGACGCTGCTGCTGCGGCGGATTGAGCTTGGAAACTATCTGTCGATGGGCGTGGCCGAGGATGCTGCACTGCGGAGCGGCGTCCGGCTGGCGGTCTATGATCCCTATTTCACGATGAGCGACATCGGGGAGGAATATCCGGTGTATGCCGACGAGGGCGAAGCCATCCGCGCGGTGTGTGAGTGTGACGCAGCGGTTGCGCACGGCGATATGCCCTACGCGAGATACCGGCGGATTGCGAAGAAGCTGGCGCTGGAGCTGACGGCCTATGATCTGTCGTGGGAGACGCTCTACGTCTATGAGGTCGACCGGGACTATGTGATCAGGCGGTTCACAGAGGTAGACCCGGCGGCAATTTCTGCGGCGAAGCAGATTTTGAAGGAGCGGACGCACATCAGCGCGGCGGACGAAGAATATCTGGCGCGTCTGATGGCGGCGGAAAAGGACAATCCGTTCGCACTGTTGGATCAAATGCTGGCACAAGCAGGCGTGCGCTGCGTGCTGCTGGATACGAAGCTCTCGGTGCACACGGCAACGGCAATGCCGTGGGACGACATTCAGCCGGGACGGATGTTTACACGTTATGAACAGGGGCGAATTCAGTTTTTCTCTGCGGTGCCGCAGGTGCGCAGCTTCCTGAAGCCGATGGGCGAGATTGCTGGCGTACAAGCGCTGCTGGCAGAGTTTGACGGGGAACCGGCGCTCGGTATTGAGGAAAAGAGCCTGCCGGTCGGCATAGTGCAGACGCTCGGTGAAGAGCGCTGTAAGGGCGTATCGGCTGTGCTGACGCTCTGGCACGACCGCTGCGCGTGGCAATTCCTACCGTACTATATCATCAACGGTGCGGGCAATACCTACGCGCTGGAAGCGGGTGTGGAATATGGCCGTCACGCCGTGGAAACGGGAGAAACGGTGATGGAGCAGGACGTCGACCGGCAGTACGTCCGTGCACTTCAGGAATTCATTCGGATGTACGGTTTGGAAGGCTATGAGCTACGCAAGTATTTTTCCGGCATCCAGGTCGGAGACCGCTGTCCGTTTGCGGCGCTGCCGAGCCGCTATCCGCTCCGCGCGGGGTTGAAAACACTCAAGCTCGACTGCGGAGCGCAGCTATTCCGGGATGGCATTTTGCTCAGCGGCTCCGACCAGTGCCGCTCATGGTGCCCGGATCCCGGCGCAGCGCGGGTGCAGGAGATCATCGGCCAGGTCGCACGCGAGACCGTGATTCCGGCGGTTCGCAGCGGCATGGAGGGGCGCGAAGCCTATCGGATCGGAATGCGGACGCTGGCACAGTACACACAGGAGCTTCGGCAAATCGGGATGCTGCCGCCGGGATTTGACCTGATCCAGGATTACAGGCGCAACATCGGCCATACGTTCAGCAAAGCAGAATCGGTTTCGGTAACATTGGATGCGCGGACGGCCGCGCGGTTTGAGACAAATATGATCTGCTGCGTGGAGTTCCACTGGCCGTATCAGGATCGCTCGTTTGGCGTGGAGGATATGTTCCTTGTGACGCCGGATCATTCAATCAACTTTACATACTGAAAAAAAGGATGTGTTTTTAATGAATCAAGCACCGCACGGTATCATTGTTCCGCTGGTGACGCCGTTTGACGCGCAGCAGAATGTGGACGAGGCCGCACTCCGCCGGATCATCAACCATGTGATTGACGGCGGCGTCCATGGCGTATTTGTCGCCGGGACGACGAGCGAATTCTACGCGCTCAGTCCGGAGGAGCACAGCGAGCTGTTCCGGATTGCCGTCGACGAGGTTCGCGGCCGCGTGCCGGTCTATGCCGGGGCAACGGGAGTGACCACGCGCGACGCCGTTCACCTGACGGAGCTGGCAGAGCAGGCGGGGGTGGATGCGGTTTCGGTTTTGACACCGTATTTTATCAGCCTGACGCAGGAGGAACTGTATCGGCATTATAAGACGATTGCGGAGAGCACGTCGCTGCCGGTGATTCTTTATGATAATAAGCCTAAGACCAATCTGACATTAAAACCCGCGACGGTGGAGCGTTTGGCGCAGATCAAAAACATCGTTGCGATGAAGGACTCGACCGGCGACCTGACCAATACGGTGGAGATTCTCCGCCGCACGCGGCATCAGGACGATTTCCGTGTGCTGATGGGGCGTGATTCGCTGATTTTTGCGGCGCTCTGCTCCGGTGTCTCCGGTGCGGTAGCGGCCTGCGCCAATGTGGCACCGCGGCTGGTGGCCGACATCTACGACAAGTTCATCGCGGGCGAGTATCTGGCCGCGCGGGAAGCACAGTTTGAGCTGGTGCCGCTGCGGATTGCGTTTTCGCTCGGCTCGTTCCCGGCGGTTATCAAGGAAGCGCTGCACATGATCGGTGTGGACGCAGGAGCCTGCAAGCTGCCGACGGGTGCGCTGACAGACGACGAGCGAACGCAGCTTCGGACAATTCTGACACAGATGAAGCTGTTGCAGTAAGGAGAGTATGAGAATGCAGTCACCACCAAAACGGTTTGAGACCATGTTCCTGTCCCCGATTCGGACATTTAACGAAAAGGCTGCGGCACGGAAGCAGGCCGGACACGAAATCGTATTTTTTACGATGGGGGAGCCGGATTTCGATACGCCCGCACCCATCCGGGAAGCGACCATCCGTGCCTTGCAGGCCAACCAGACGCATTATGCGCCGATGCGCGGCGTGCTTGCGCTCCGGCAGGCGATCAGCCGCGACTTTGCCGCGCGCTACGGTGTGCAGTATGATCCGGAGCGGGAGATTATTGTGACCTGCGGCGGCGCGGAGGGATTAAATAACGCGATCTTTTCCGCCGTAGGCCCCGGGGATGAGGTCATCCTGTTTGAACCGGCGTTTATGCACTACACCAATATGGTGACGGCGGCCGGCGGACAGCCGGTGATCGTGCAGACGCGGTTTCAAGACGGCTTTCAGATTGACCCGGATGCGCTGCGCGCCGCGATCACGCCGCGGACAAAGCTGCTGATTCTAAACAACCCCGGAAACCCGACCGGCGCGGTCTACACGAAGGAGACGCTGGAAGCGGTCTGTAAGATAGCCTGTGAATATGACCTTCTGGTGCTGGCTGACGAGATTTACAGCCGGATTGTGTACAGCGGCGCGGAGTTTTATGCCGTGGCATCCTTCCCGGGGATGCGGGAGCGGACGCTGACGATGAACGGCTTTTCCAAGACATATGCGATGACTGGCTGGAGAATGGCGTACATTGCGGCGGATGAAGCCTTGATGCGTACCGTGGCCGTGACGCACCAGTATTCGACAACCTGTGAGCCGACGTTCAGCCAGATCGGCATGGCGCAGGCGATGGAGCTGCCGGAGACGGAGCAGGCGGTGCAGCGGATGGTCGAGGCTTTCGCACGCAGACGTACCCTGCTTGACGAGGAACTGTCAAAGATCAATGGACTGACACATACGGTACCGCAGGGCGCATTCTATGTGCTGGTGGATGTGTCGGCAACCGGGATGGACGGCAGCACATTTGCAAACCGGCTGCTGGAGGAAGCGGATGTTGCGGCGGTTCCGGCCGGGGCGTTCGGTGCGAGCAGTGCAAATTGCATTCGGCTGTCGTTTGCGGCAAGCGAAGCGCAGATTCAGGAGGGGTTGCGGCGGATTGCCGCATTTATGGTGCGGCTGTGAGCCGCCGCATACGGAATTCTGCTGGGAAACAGCAAATCAATAAAAGGAGGAAACGGATATGAAGAATACCAGAAAATGGGTGACATTGCTTCTTGCGATCGGAATGCTGATGGGACTTCTGGCCGGCTGCGCGTCTGACGGGAATGAGACCAAGTCCGCAAATACGGATAATCAGCAGGCAGCGGATGCTGCGACCGCGCAGACAGAAACAGCTACGGAGCAGAGCGGCACAGAAAGCAGCGAAAAGACGATCAAGATCGGCGTTGTCTATCCGCTGACCGGAAACACGGCGTCATCCGGCAACGAAGCAGTCGGCTGTCTGAAGGTCGCGGCAGAGATCATTAACGGCTCGTATGACATCGACTTCCCCGGCGCTAAGACCGAGGGCATTCAGAGCCTTGGCGGCGCGAAGATCGAGATTATAACCGCGGATACGCAGGGCAGCGCCGAGGTTGCCGCGACGGAGACGGAGCGCCTGATTACCAATGAAAACGTGGTGGCTATTGTGGGATGCGACCTTTCCAGCGGCACCAAGACGGCGAGCGCGGTTGCCGAGCGGCACGGTGTGCCGTTCTTCAACGGCGAGTCCTCCTCGGATACGCTGATCGACCGTGGACTGGAATATTTCTTCCATGTCGGTCCGTGTGACAGCACGCTGATTGCGTCGACCTATGACTACCTTGACCTCTACCGTGAATCGCTCGGTATTGAGAGTGTTGCGATCTGCGGCTCCGACGATGACGGCGGCAGTATGTTTGTGGAATTCTGCGAGAAGGAAGCGAAGGAGCGGAACTACACGATCGGTACCTCGATCATTTATCCGACCGACGCGGCGACACTGTCCGCCGAGTGCATGAAGCTCAAGTCCTGCGGCGCGGATGTGCTGCTGATTTTCGCGCAGAATCCGGCGTCGATCATCTTCCTGCAGACTATGCAGGAAATGGACATCAACTTCAAATCTGTCATCACCGCGCGCGGCGGCTTCATCTCCACGGAGTTCTTTGACACCGTCGGCGATACGGCAGAATATCTGATGACGGAAAATACGTGGAGTCTCGACTCGGTTTCGGACAAGCCGTGGGTGGCGGAGATGAACCAGATGTGCATCGATGCGGTTGGCTGCGGCATGAACGGCAACTATGCGCGAGCTATGCAGGCATTCTTTACGCTGGTGGATGCGCTGGAGCGCGCCGGCAGCACAGATCACGATGCGCTGCGCGATGCGGCAAAAGCGACAGACATGGGGTCGGAGTCGATGATCTGCTCGTGGGAGGGCGTGAAATTTGATGAGCGCGGCCAGAATATCTATGCGGCGGGCATCATGACGCAGGTCCAGGGAGGCACCTATGTCACGATTTGGCCGGAAATTGAGACGGCTATCTTCCCGGTGCCTACGTGGAGCGAGCGATAAAAGTGTGAAAAAAGACCGGGCAGAGCGGATTTTCCGCTCTGCCCGGCAAGCCATGTCAAGGAGGACAAGATGAACTTATTTGATTTGACAGGCCGGAAGGCGATCGTAACCGGTGGATCGCGCGGCCTTGGACACGCGATGGCGGAGGGATTGCTGGAAGCAGGGTGCGAGGTTTGTATTGTTAGCGGGAGCGAGCGGGTGATTGCGGCAGCGGAGGAATACCGCAAAAGGGGATTGCTGTGCTGCTGGGTGCGGGCAGATTTGCGCTCGGAGCGGCAAGTTGCGGCGTGCATTGCGCAGTGCGAAGCGGCACTTGGCGGCACAGCGCAAATTTTAGTGGCGGCGCACGGGATTCAGCGGCGCGGGCTGGCGGAGGACTTTCCTTTGGAGACGTGGGACGAGGTGATGCAGGTCAATCTGCGCTCGGTATTTGCGCTATGTCAGCAGGCGGCAAAGCGGATGATTCCTCAAAAATATGGGAAAATCATTCTGATTTCGTCGATGTCGGCCTTTTTTGGCGGGACAAAAATACCGGCTTACGCAGTGTCGAAAGCGGGAGTGACGGAGCTGGCGAAGGTGCTGAACAATGAGTGGCTGCCGCACGGAATCAACGTGAATTGCCTGGCACCCGGATTTATGGCGACGGATTTGTGTGCAGATTTGCAGAAAAGCGACCAGAATGAGAATATTTTGAGAAGAATTCCGGCGGGGCGCTGGGGGACACCGCAGGATATGAAGGGACCATGTGTGTTTTTGGCGTCAGATGCGAGTAATTATCTCGGCGGAGCGGTCATTCCGGTGGATGGCGGGTATTTAGTGGGGTAAAAAGTTCTGAAAATAACGAAATTTAGGAAAACGGCTGAAATTATATAAAAAAGTTCGCAGTTATCATTAAAATCATGGTAACTGTGAACTTTTTACGGCAATTCGATTGCGCAACTGATGAAATGGCCGCGGAGAATTTCGGTGGAAAGGGCAATGGGGCGGTCAAATGTGAAAATTTCGCTATTTAGTACGGAAAATGATCGAAAATCAAGAAAAATTCCGTTCCCGAGCAGCTTGGAAGTTGCTTCTTTCCGCGTCCAGAACCAGGAGAAGGTTTTGGAGGACGAAATTTCGCTTGCGGCAAGCGTGCGGCAGATTACGGCAGCGCTTGCGGCACGGTTTACGGGTTCGACATCGACCCCACAGCGGCAATTGCGGCAGTCTGCGGCAAGCAATACGGCAAGGCTGCCGCTGTGACTCAGGCTGAATTGGGGGGCCTCGGGGGCAGAGAGAACGGGTTTTCCGTTCGGGAGATAGCGCAGGTCGTCGTCACGCTCGACGCCGAGGTGCTCGCGCAGAAGCAGACCGGCGGCGAGCAGACGCAGCGCGTCCTCGGGATTGCGGCAGCGGGCGATGCGCGCCTGCCGCTCCGACGGGAGCAGAGAGATCTGCTCCGGCGAGACGGAGTGAATGTCCTTCCAGAATAGATGCATGGTCAGAACCGGATGGCGGCGAGGACGGCATGGTGCCCGTCCGGGCGCTTGACGGCAAGGCGCAGCAGATCGCCTTCGCGGAAGGCAAAGACCGTGAGCTGCTCTCCTTCGAGGCAGGGGGCGGCGTAGTGCACCTCCATCGATTTGACCTGTTCCAGCTCTGCGGCGGGGATGCAGCCGAGCAGCAGGCGGACATAGGCGACATTGTTCATATGGCGGCCGACGTCGATGTCGGTGGAACGGACGGTGTAGGAAAAGAGCGCCTGCTCGGGGGTGAAATTGTCGCGGAAGCGGGTGGGCGCGGCGTCGATCGCAGGATCGGTACGCAGCGGCAGCTCCGTCGGGAAGCCGGACGCGCCGAGCGGGACGACCTTGCCGTCGCTGCCCAGCACTGCCCATTGGGTGCGGCCGACGGCAACGGTCTGGTCACCGGCGGTGAGACGGTAGCTGCGATAGCAGCGGAGGTCGGACTCGCCGCAGTGCTCCGGCCACGTCTCTCCGGTGAGCGACTGGAGCAGATGGGCGTGGGCAAGGAGGTCGACGCGGGTATGCACTGTCAGCCAGAATTCGCGGCGGGAGGCCATGGCGCCAAAGCCGACGCCGAGCTGCTCGGCGTGCTCGGACGCAAGCGCCTGAAAGATCGTAAACGGCGCAAGCGGAGACATCCGGCCGGTCATGCCGCACCAATCCGGCGAGAGAAGGAACGAACGCGAGTACGAATTTTCCATAGGAACCTCCTGGCGGCAGAGCTGCCGCAGTTTTTCACCATTATAGCAGAAAGCGGTGGAAAAGGATATAGGCTAAAAGAATTTGGCGGAGAGGAAGAAATTTCTTGCAATGAGAACCAGAATGGTGTATATTGAACATGGTTCGACAGAACCGAAGAACCGCGCGCGGTTCTCTCTTTGAAGTTCCTTCAAAGAGAATGGAGCGCTGTGTGCGGAACAAGTTCATATTGCCACATCCGAGGACGTGTAATCGCGGGTCGCTGAAAGCGGGTCGCGATGAAAAAGGAAAGGTTAACCAAGCCACTCGACCGGAGCTGTGCGCACGAGGCCGTTCTGAAGCAGCAAGCTGCTGCGTGACCGAAAGGTAGCCATTGCGGGGGGAATCCCTGTGAGAAGGTAGGAAACGGACGCGGAGAATCGGAGGATTCTCCAGAGTGCAAGTCAGAAGAATTGCTGTCTGGACGCCGAAAGGCGCCAAAGGATGAACGCTTGCAGGACGAGCTCTCCCTGTATGCCGATCAGACACACTGTTGTTAGGAGCAGTGTGTTTTTTTATTGGATGCCGTCTGCGAAGCAGAGGGCGTCTTTTTTGTGCGCTTTGAGAAAGAGAATATAACGGCAGTTTTTTTGCTTCTTCAAAAGGAGAACGTTTGCGCCCCCCGTTCTTTTCGCCTCTATTCGGAGAATGTTTTTTCGACCCCATTTCCTTTTCTCCTTCAGAAAAGGAAACGGTGTCGAG
>CAKUJA010000014.1 GCA_934661135.1 uncultured Oscillospiraceae bacterium | reverse complement strand
CGCTCTTAGCTTTACTCAAGAATTTTCGTTGGCTATTCAAAGAATCTCATTTCGACATTCATTGAACAACTTGTTTTTGGTTCCTCTCAGAACCTAAATTGTCCAAGGTGTTTGTTCATGTTTCTCGTTGTTTAATTTACAAGGTGCACTCCGCTGCTCATTTGCGGTTTTGTTTTCGCTCATCAGCGAGCTTTTAAAAGATACCACAAAATCTTTTGTTTGTCAAGGACTTTTTCAGGATTTTGTGAGTTCTTTTCGTTCGTTTCGACCGTTTATCTCGTTCGCAGCGAACTCATTTAGTTTAGCACAGCTTCATCTGTTTGTCAAGAAGTTTTTTTCATCTTTTTTCAAGATTTTCCTGACTCACATCCGCGGTGCAAGGCGCTCTCAAAAGCGCTCCGCTATAATATCAAACCGAATCGTATTTGTCAAGCGCTTTTTTCGTATTTTGCCAACTTTTCTACCATCCACTACGGCTTGCGTTAAAAATGCGTTTCATATACAAAATAGGCGGCGCTTTCGCGCCGCCTACTGCGTTTATTTCAATATTTGCACTTATTCTGCATCCTCGATCAAGCCGTAGCCGCTGTCCGTTCTCTTATATACAACCGCAAACGCGCCGTCTGCATCCTCATCTCGGAATGCAAAGAAGCTGTGCTCCAAAAGGTTCATTTGAAGAATTGCTTCCTCCCGCGTCATCGGCTTCATGTTAAACTTCTTGGTTCGGATGATCTCAAACGTACTCTCCTCCGGCTCGTCCGGGACAAATGACGTCACATCCGCCGTCCGTGTAAAGGCGTCCTGCCGCAGCCGTCTGGAAAGACGCGTCTTATTTTTGCGGATCTGCCGCTCAATCGTCGCCACTGCCGCGTCGATCGATGCAAACATATCCGACGTACTCTCACTCGCGCGGAAATATGTGTTCGCAGCGTGAACCGTAATCTCAACCTTGTTGCGATCCTTCTCCACGCTGAATGTTACAAGAGCGTCTGCATCATCTCCAAAAAAGCGTTCCAGCTTCATAACCTTTTTCTCTGCGTATTTGTGGACGTTTTCCGGCAGGCTGACTTTCTTTTCCGTAT
This sequence comes from uncultured Oscillospiraceae bacterium, assembly GCA_934661135.1. Taxonomy (GTDB): domain Bacteria; phylum Bacillota; class Clostridia; order Oscillospirales; family Oscillospiraceae; genus CAG-170. The sequence continues at coordinate 26,706 of CAKUJA010000014.1, read as the reverse complement.
ACTGAAATCTCATAATTGCCGCTCCTTTCGTTCGTTGCTGATACAGAAGTATTTCTCCTGTGACCTTAGAATACCACAACTTGCACAATTTATCAAGTAAAACCGCATCCGCTTTCGTGAACTTTGTGTGACACTGCTGCGAATAATCTGTTTCCATCCAGTATTATAGAACTTTTTCGATAAATTCTGCCATGCTCATTCCGAAATAGTGGGACAACGTCATAACATTTCTGGTGCTGATGCTTTTCGTCTTTCCGTTCATGATCGTGCGCAAAATCCCCGCATCAATCATTGTCTGGCGGCTCAGATCGGCCGCAGTCAAGCCGCGTTCCTCCATCAGCGCCGTGAGCACCTCTCCCGCGTGTTCAAAGTTCTTCATGCTTTGCCCTCCGCTTCCTCCAGCAGCTCCGTCATCACAAGCTGGAAAATCTGCTCTGCGCGTTTTCCGAACGCTCTGGCCAGCGCGCGCGCCTGCGTCTGCGTCGGTGCCATCAGCTCCAGTGTCATCAAATTACTCTTTTCATCGTCAAGTCCCAATACCACGGAGAAATCGCCGCCTTCTCTCGGAATAACTTCCGTCCGCACCATGCTCTGCCGCTTGATTTCCCGGTTAAACCGCTCCACCGCAGCCAGCGCACGCTGCATCACCGGATAGGCAATCGCGTCGCACGTGACCTCCTCCTGCTCGCGCCCTTTCTCCGTGATGACATATTCATCTTCTCCCAGCTTTTCCAGATGGCCGCTTTCTACCATCTGCGGCACCGCAACACTGACATCGAAGTAACTCAGGCAATCGTCCTGAAAGCAAAGCTCATAAATCTTCTGTAAACTCAGCGGATAAAGCGCTTTCGATGCCACAAACAAAATCAGCACCTTGACGTCGAGCATATCGTGAATAAACCCATGCTGCTGCATATTGCCACCTCACTGGTAATCATTTCTATCTTTGTGTCTAGTATAGCAAAAAATGCGCTAAAACACAAGCATTTCCGCGCACCGCTCCCGTTTCATGCCAGCATTTACCGCTTGCAATTTCCAAGCTGCCGGGGTAAAACGGAGCGGAAGGAGGGTTTCCCAATGAAAAGAAAATTTTGTACGATTCTGGGTGTTTTAGCAATCTCCGCCGCGCTGACCGCTTCGGCTTCCGCGGCGCAGTGGCGGCGGACGTGCATCCTGCCGGACAAGCCGCCGGCCGTCTGCTGGCGCCTCGGCGCCAGCGGCGCCTGCCCGGAGTTCACCTGGCCGGACAGCGATTGCACGCAGACGCCCGCCGTCCCCGAAACACCCGATCCGTCCGAAACGCCGGACGCGCCGTCCGCCCCCGAGACGCCGTCTGCACCGGAGCAGTCCGCTGTCCTGGCGCAGGAGCGCGCTGTTTTGGAGCTTGTCAATGAGATTCGCGCCCAGAATGGTCTCTCCGCACTGACGCTCGATGCCGATCTCTGCCGCTATGCGCGTGTAAAATCGCAGGATATGCACGACGCCGGTTATTTTAGCCACACCAGTCCGACCTACGGCTCGCCCTTTGCTATGATGCGTCAATTCGGCATCTCCTACAACTATGCCGGCGAAAACATCGCACAGGGATATACCACGGCAGAAGCCGTTGTCAACGCGTGGATGAACTCCGAGGGACACCGCGCCAACATCCTCAATGCCAATTATACCCGTCTCGGCGTCGGCTTCGTTGCCGCCGGCAACTATTGGACGCAGTGGTTCCTCGGCTGATTCTGCATTCCATTTACATAGGGTGTATCTGAAACCTGCCAGCGCACTCAGGCAGCAGTCCTTTTTGCGGTGCGCCGCGTCATTTTCCCCTGAAATACGTCAGTATTCCCGCGAAAAAATGTCTTGCTCAACGCAAAATCCCTCGCCGCCGGTCAGCTCATGCGTTTTCAGATGCACCCTAAAAACCGAAAATTGACCTTCATCCCCGCCCATTTGGGCGGGTCTTTTTTTCGCAGTCCGGAAAGCCGCGGCATAGAATGGAGGGAAAGAAGGGATGTGTTTGATTCAAAATTTTGCAATTCTCGGCGGTGACCGCCGCCAGTATTTCCTCGCCGGGCAGTTGATTGCCGACGGCTTTTCCGTCGCCTGCTGTCAGGTGCCCGGCTTGCCGGACACCCATACCGGCCTCGCCGGTGCGCTCGCTCACGCGGAAGCCGTGCTGCTCCCCATGCCCGCCCTCGACGACGCGGCGCATCTTCGCGGCAGCGGCATCCGCGTGGAAGATGTCCGGCAATCTATCGTCCCCGGCACGCGCGTCTTTGGCGGCATCCTGCCGGACGGACTGTTTCCTGCCGGCGTACAGTTTGATTATGCGCGCGACGAATCGCTCGCCGTCCAAAATGCCGCGCTGACTGCTGAGGGCGCAGTCGCGCTCGCGCTCCAATCGATGCCTTCCGGTCTTGCCGGTACGCCTGTCCTCGTCATCGGCTTCGGCCGCATCGGAAAACTTTTGTCGCGGAAATTGCAGGCGCTCGGTGCCCTCGTCACCGTTTCCAGCCGCAAAACGCGCGACCAGGGTTGGTGCGCCGCACTCGGCTACGGCGCGGAGCGAACCGGGCTCTACGCCGCCGGTCTTTCCCAATACGGCTGCGTTTTTAATACCGTGCCCGCCCCGGTCTTTTCCGCTGAACAGCTTGCCGCAATCCGCTGTCCCATTCTCGATCTTGCGTCCGCCCCCGGCGGACTCTCCGCCGGCGCGGAGCCGCCGGTCAACTATTCCCGCGCCCTCGGCCTGCCCGCAAAATTTGCCCCGGCACAGGCCGCCCGTATTCTCAAAACTACTATTTTTCGGATGCTGTCCGAGGAACAGGAGGCTCTATGGAACCCATAATCGGCTTTGCCATGTGCGGCTCCTTCTGCACGTTTTCCGCCGTGCTTGATCAGCTTGCCATCGTAAAGCAAACCTATCCCAATCTGGTTCCCATTCAGTCGGAAGCCAGTTATACCACCGATACCCGCTTCGGCGCAGCAGCGGACTTCCGCGCCCGTCTCGAGACGCTCTGCGGCCATCCCATTCTCCATACGCTCACCGATGTAGAGCCGCTGGGTCCGAAAAAGCTGCTCGACTGCCTTGTCATCGCGCCCTGTACCGGCAATACGCTCGCCAAGCTGACCGCCGGGATCGCCGACGGCCCCGTGACGCTCTCCGCCAAGGCGCACCTGCGCAATGAGCGCCCGATCGTCCTCGCCGTTTCCACCAACGACGCTCTCGCGGGCAATGCGTCCTCCATCGGCGCACTGCTGAACCGGCGGCATTACTACTTTGTGCCCTTCCGTCAGGACAATGCCATGAAAAAGCCGCGCTCCATGGTCGCCGATTTCACAAAGCTGACCGAGACCATCGCCGCCGCTCTCGAGGGCCGCCAGCTTCAGCCGCTTTTGGCCTAATCAGTCCGCAAACCGAAATACATCCGGCACAGCGCCGGAGCCAAATGTGCGCAGCGCCATGCGCCACATGGCCTTTGCATGAATCCGGTCGTGCCAAAGGAACCGCCGCAGCAGCTTTCGCAGCGTCCAGTCCTCGCCCCAGCTCCCGGAGAAAATTCGGTTCTCCAGATACCCCTCCTGCCGCTCCAGCCGTGTGAAGCCTTCTCCGCGACAGGATAGAATATCCCCGTCATTTCCAACATCCACACCGATTTCCCCGAAATAATAGGCATTGACGTTTTTCGTGTGCACATACATTTCCTCCGCTGTGCGCGGCGCCGCGCCATAGAACGTTTTGCGCACCGGCAGCGCGCTCCGCTTCACATCCGGGACGGAGCGGTAGAGTGCAAGAAAGTCCCGCGCGGAGCGCAGCGTCCGATCCCGCAGCGCCGCATATTCCGCAAATGTGAGCGGCGGCCGCTCCGTTTCAAACAGAACGTCGGAGTCCGCATCGCAGATTTGCAGCGCGCTCTCCTGCTCCTGCACAACTTCAACGGCGAATTCTCCCGGAACAGTCCCCCCGCGCCAGCGGCAGTAGGCAGCTGCGTCCCGCGAAATCTTTTGCGCTGCCTCCTCCCGGCTCGTACCGCGCGCATAGACGCCGAAAAAGTCGGCGTCCGCGGCATAGAGCAGCGTGTCGCCGCCATTGTGCTCCCAGACACAACGCAGTGTCGTCATTCTCTCTCCTCCAGTCGCAGTTTCTTTGATCCAGCAAAAAACGGCGCACCTCACGGTGCGCCGTTTTCGGTTACATATATTATAATTAGTGACCGGCGTTCATCTGTGCAGCGACTTCTGCGGCGAAGTCCTCCTGCTTCTTCTCAATGCCCTCGCCCTTCTCAAAGCGAACGGCGTCGACAAACTTCACGCTGCCGCCCAGAGCCTTGGCTGCGGAAGCCATATACTGCTCGACGGACATGGAGTTGTCCTTGACGAACTCCTGCTGCAGCAGGCAGTTCTCCTCGTAGAACTTGTTGATCTTGCCGGCCGCGATCTTTTCCTTGACCTGCTGCGGCTTGGAAGCCATCTTCGGGTCGTTGTCCATCTGCGCGACGAGAATCTTCTTCTCCTCCTCAAGGACATCCTCGGTCACGAGACTCTTGTCCCAGAAGCGCGGGTTCAGCGCCGCGATCTGCATCGCGACGTCCTTGCCGATGGTGGTGGCGTCGATACCGCCCTCAACCTCGAGGTTGACCAGCACGCCGATCTTGCCGCCCGCATGGACATACGCCACGGAGGTGTTCTTGTCGAAGCGATGGAAGCGGCGGATCTGCAGGTTTTCGCCGATGGACATGACCTTCTCAGGCAGAACCTCGGAGACCTTCAGCTCCGTGCCGGGATACTTGCAGTCCATGATAGCCTCGACGGAAGCGGGGTTGTCCACCAGAACGACCTGGCAGATGTCCTTGACAAACTGGACAAACGGAGCGGACTTCGCGCAGAAGTCGGTCTCGCAGTTGACCTCAACCATCGCGCCCACGCCGCACTTGTCGCACACGGTCGCGTAGGCCATACCCTCAGCCGCGATGCGGCTGGCTTTCTTGGCGGCCTTGGCCAAACCCTTTTCGCGGAGCCATTCGACAGCCTTGTCCATATCGCCGTCGTTCTCAGTCAGAGCCTTCTTGCAGTCCATCATGCCGACATTGGTCATTTCGCGCAGTTTCTTGACATCAGCAGCAGTAAAAGCCATTGTAATTTCCTCCTGTATCATCGTATTGGGTTCCGCTGAATTCTCTTGACAGATTCCGCGGCTTTCCCGATTATTTCTTTTGAAAAGCGCCCGTCATGCGGCGGGCGCTTATGATCTTTTTAATGATAGCGGGTCAATTATTCGGCAGCGGGTGCTTCCTCGGCAGCCGGAGCAGCCTCGGTGTTCTCCTCACCCTGACGGCCTTCGACAACCGCGTTCGCCATGGTAGCGGCGATCAGACGGATGGCGCGGATGGCGTCGTCGTTGCCGGGGATGACATAGTCGACCTCGTCCGGGTCGCAGTTGGTATCAACGATTGCAACGATGGGGATGTGCAGCTTGCGCGCTTCCGCAATCGCGTTGCGCTCTTTGCGCGGGTCAACGATAAACAGTGCGCCCGGGAGCTTCTTCATGTCCTTCACGCCGCCGAGGTACTTCTCGAGCTTTGCGATCTCGCCCTGATGCTTGATGACTTCCTTCTTCGGCAGCATTGCGAACGTGCCGTCCTCTTCCATCTTCTTCAGTTGAGCCAGACGGTCGATACGGGTGCGCATGGTGCGGAAGTTGGTCAGCATACCGCCGAGCCAGCGGGCGTTGACATAGTACTGGCCGACGCGCTCAGCTTCTTCCTTAATCGCGTCCTGCGCCTGCTTCTTGGTGCCGACGAACAGAATGCTCTGGCCGTTTGCTGCCAGATCACGCACAAAGGAATATGCTTCTTCCAGCTTCTTCACCGTTTTCTGAAGATCGATGATGTAGATGCCGTTGCGCTCGGTGTAGATGTAGGTTGCCATTTTGGGGTTCCAGCGGCGGGTCTGGTGGCCGAAATGGACGCCAGCTTCCAACAGCTGCTTCATGGATACGACTGCCATAATGTTGTTTCTCCTTTTGTTTTTGACCTCCACGCCGCTCATCGCCCTCCACCCTTTCGGGCACACGGAAAGCGCACGCTGCGTGTGCGGTTTCGTAATGTCATCGCGCGTCACCGCGCAATGCCTTGACATTATAGCGGAATCCGCCTGAAATTGCAAGAGGTTTTTGCAATTTTTCTCGCAATCTTCCGCTTTTTTTCAGCTTTTCGTCTTTTGCGGTTCGCGCTTAAAAAATGCCCCGCTTTCGCCGCGGCACCCGCCATTCCGGTGCCGGTCCGTCCACCAGAATGATGTCCTCCCCGATCCGCCGGATGCACCCCCACGGGATCACATAGTCGCTGTCCCGTCCAAACAGTCCCAAAAACCGGCACGGCCCCGGAATGATAATCGTCGCCACACGCCCGCAGTCCAGATCAATTCCCAAATCGCTGATATAGCCCAGCCGCGCCCCCTCGCAGACATGAATGACCTCCTTGTTGCGCAGCTCCGAAAACCGTTCGATCATCCGCCTCGCCTCCCGCCCGTTTTTTACAAGCCTATGCCGGGTGCGGCCGCGCTATGACACATGGATGGCCTTTCGGATGCTCGCCAGCGCTCCCTTTTCCAGCCGCGACACCTGCGCCTGCGAAATGCCGAGATTCCCGGCGACCTCCATCTGCGTCCGCCCGTCGTAAAACCGCAGCGCGAGAATCCGCTTTTCGCGCTCGCTGAGCGCCTGCATCGCCTGCCGCAGCGCAATCGACTCAAGCCATTGCTCGTCCGTGTTTTTCACATCCCGCACCTGATCCATCACGGTCAGCGGGTCGCCGCCGTCGGTATATACCGGCTCATAGAGCGACACCGGCGTGCTCACCGCATCCATCGCGCCGACCACCTCCTCCAGCGGCAGCTCCAGCCGTGCCGCCACCTGCTCGAGCGTCGGCTCCCGGCCAAGCTCCGCAGTCATCGCCTGCTTGCATTGCAGCACCCGATACGCCAGATCCCGCACCGACCGGCTCACGCGGATCGGACTGTAATCCCGCAGATACCGCCGCAGCTCCCCCGCGATCATCGGCACGCCGTAGGTGGAAAAGCGCACCTCCTTCGTCGTATCAAAATTCGCAATCGCCTTCAGCAGTCCGATGCACCCCACCTGGAACAGATCATCCGGATTTTCCCCGCGCCCCAAAAAACGCTGGATCACCGACAGCACCAGCTTCAGGTTTCCCTCCACCAACCGCTGCTTCGCCTCCTGATCTCCGCTCTGTGCCAGCCGGATCAGCCGCATCATCTCCTCGTTGGAAAGTGTTCGCAGCCGCGCCGTATTGACGCCGCAGATCTCTACTTTTCCCAGCATACGCATCCTCCAAAAGCTTCCGTTCGGAAGTATTTCCCGTTCCGGCGTCTGCTCTGCCTACCGGATCGGTCTGATTTTGCGCGCCTTTTTTCGCAATTTCTCCATCCAAGGTTGACCATAATCTGTCTTTCTCGTCGACGTAACGCCTTTGCCGCCTGATTCTGTCACCCGCATTTTCGGCCAAAAAATATCGCCTGCCAATTGTGGACAACTCTGTGGACGTTGTGAAAAAGTGTCGGTGCTCAACGAGAAATCCACATATCCACACAGTTGTCCACAGAACTTTTTTCCGTTCTTTTCGCACCGCACCGCATAATTTCGTTTACATAACCATGTCAAACATTATGGCAAAAATCCGGCCGCTGTTTCCGCGTCCAGTCCCTCATGCAGCGCCAGATCGATCCCAATCCCGATCCATCGACCCAATTGTTTGATTTTTGCGTCAATATCGCGCGGTGTCAGCACCATTCCGGCCGGAATTCTCTCATTTTCCCATGCCGCGCCGCCCAAATCCATCACCGTCGGCACGCCGACCGCCAGCACAGGGATACCGAGCGTCTCCCTGCTGATCCCGCTGCGCGCGTTTCCCACACCCGATCCCGGCACAATCCCTGCTGTGGATAACTGCACTGTCCTGCAAAGTCGCCCCGGCTCACGTGCTGCGACGGCGTCCACTGCAATCACCGCATCCGGCCGCAACTTATCCACCGTCGCCGCAATCAGCTCCGCGCTCTCCGCGCCCGTTGTCCCAAGCACGCCGGGCTGCAACGCGCTGACGGTAGCAAACGATCGAAACAGCTCCGGCTGCATCCGCTTTAAATGGCGCGTCACAATCACGCTCCGCAGCACCTCCGGCCCCACAGCATCCGGCGTCACCGCCTCGTTGCCCAGTCCCGCCACCAGCACATGGCCGGCTCTTGGGAGCAGCGCGCAGAGATACCTGCTCAGCCGTGCAGCGCCCACCGCAAGCTCTGCCGGTGCTTGCGGCGGAGCGCCCTCCAGCGTGACATACGTCCCCACCGGCTTTCCAAGCGCGCGCCGGCCTTCCTCGTCCAAAATTTCCACCGTCGTAATTTTGATGCCGTCCTCTGTCGTCTCCCGCGCGCGGACACCGCGCAGCTCCGTCTGCTGCTGCGCACTGCGCCGCCAGAGTGCGTAATCCTCCATCGCCAGATCCGTCCGCAGTCCCATTTCCTTCACCTCCCGGTTATTTTTCCCGTCTGGCCGCATGGTATGCGAAATTTTTTGGAAAAAACCGAAAAAAGGGATTGATTTTATCGGGATGTGCGGCTATAATGTATTTCTGCATGAAACGGTAATTGTTTCGGTATTAACGCTATTGGAGGAGGTGTCGTCATGCCCAACATTAAGTCTGCTAAGAAAAGAGTTCTGGTTTCCAAGGTCAACAACGAGCGCAACAAGATGGCAAAGTCCGCGCTGAAGACCACGCTGAAGAAGTTTGAAGCCGCTGTTGCCGAAGGTAACAAAGAGCAGGCCGATAGCGCTTACACAGCAGCAGTGAAGTCCATCGATCAGGCTGTCAAAAAGGGTATTCTTCACAAGAATAATGCTGCACGCAAAAAGAGCAACATTACCCTGAAGATGAACAAGCTGGCTTGATTGCCGAATGATTCCCCCGAGACGAATGTCCCGGGGGATTTTTCATGCCCGGATTTGCCTTTTTCTTTGGAATATAATATAGTATGGTATACGTATTGGCACATCGCTTGCGGAGCAGTCTGTCCCGCACCGCAAACCGCCTGACGCGGCCGCATCCCCATTGAACCCCACTTCCCGGAAAGGAGCGTGTCCCATGGATCTGTTCTCTCCCATTACCGCATTGAAGGGCATCGGCCCCGCACGCGCCAAGCAGCTTGCGCGTCTCGGCATTTTCACGCTCTACGACCTGATCGCGTTTTTTCCGCGCAGCTATGAAGACCGCACAAAACGCAGCGCGATCTCCGCACTCGAGCCGGACGTGCCCGCCTGCTTTGAAGCCATGGTTGTCTCACAGCCGTCGACGGCCTATCTCCGCCGCGGCATGGAGCTGACCCGTGTGCGCGTCGCGGACGAAACCGGTCGGCTCACACTCTCCTGGTTCAACCAGTCCTATCGCAAAAGTCAACTGGTCTACGGCCAGAGCTATATCTTTTACGGTGCCGTCCGCGCCGACCATCCCGGTCAGATGGCAAACCCGAGCTTTGAATCCGTGGAAGCCGCCGGCCAGCTCACCGGCCGGCTCATCCCCATCTATCCGCTCACCGAAGGTCTCACCAGCCGCGTCCTTGCCGCAAGCATCGCGCAGGCGCTCGACGCCTGCCGCGCCGACCTGCCGGATATTCTGCCGGAAGCCGTGCGGCGGCAGTACCGTCTCTGCCCCGCGCCGATGGCGTATGAAATGATCCACCGGCCGCTGGACGCGGAGCTTCTGAACGAAGCGCGGCGGCGGCTGGTGTTTGAGGAATTCTTTGTCTTTTCTGCCGGCCTTGCCGCGCTGCGCAGCCGCCAGACCCGCGGTGCCGCCGCAGTCTGCCGCACAGACTGCATGGCACCGTTTTACACCGCGCTGTCCTTCCGGCTCACCGGCGCGCAGCAGCGCGCAATCGACGAAATTCTGCACGATCTCACATCCGGCATTCCGATGAACCGGCTCATTCAGGGCGACGTCGGCAGCGGAAAAACCATGGTCGCCGCTGCTGCGGCCTACTGCGCCGTTCAAAACGGCCACCAGGCCGCGCTGATGGCGCCGACGGAAATTCTTGCCGCGCAGCACGCAAAAACGCTCTCGGCGCTGCTCGCGCCGCTCGGCGTCTCCATCGCGCTGCTCACCGGCTCGATGACCGCCGCGCAGCGCCGCCCGGTGCTGGCTGGTCTGGCCGACGGCAGCATCGATCTGGTGGTCGGCACACACGCGCTCTTTTCCGAAAAAACCGCCTTTCACGATCTTGGCCTTGTCATCGCCGACGAGCAGCACCGCTTCGGCGTCGCGCAGCGCGCGCGTCTGGCCGCAAAGGGGCGCTCGCCGCACCTGCTCGTCATGTCTGCCACGCCGATTCCGCGCACGCTGGCGCTGCTGGCCTACGGTGACCTGAACGTCTCCGTGCTCGATGAGCTGCCGCCCGGCCGCAAGCCGGTGGAGACGTTTCTCGTCGGTGAGTCCATGCGCAAGCGGATGCACGCGTTCATCCGCAAGCAGTGCGCCGAAGGCCATCAGGTCTATATCGTCTGTCCTGCCGTGGAGGACACCGGTGACGAAAGCCTGAAAAGCGCCGAGGTCTGGGCGGAGACGCTGCGTACCGTCGTCCTTCCCGATCTGCGCGTCGGACTGCTCCACGGCAAAATGAGCGGCGAAGAAAAGGAAGCCGCGCTTACCGCCTTCTCCCGCGGCGAAACCGATGTTCTCGTCTGCACCACCGTCGTGGAGGTCGGCGTCGACGTGCCGAACGCAACGCTCATGGTCGTCGAGAACGCCGAGCGCTTCGGCCTTGCCCAGCTCCACCAGCTCCGCGGTCGCGTCGGCCGCGGCGACGCGCAGGCCTACTGCGTCCTGTTCAGCGCAAGCCGCAACCCCGATACGCTCGCCCGTCTGAAAACACTCTGCGCAACGAACGACGGCTTTCAGATTGCCGAAGCCGACCTCGCCCAGCGCGGTCCCGGCGATTTCCTCGGAAATCGGCAGCATGGGCTGCCGCTCTTTAAGATGGCAAATTTGCAGATGGATCTGCAAACGCTGCAAGACGCCCAGCGCGCCGCAAGCGAGACCATCTCCTCGCCGGACGCCCTCTCTGCGCCGGAGCTTGCGCCGCTGCGCGCGCGCATCGACGCGCTGTTCCAGCGCCAAGACATGGCGCTCAATTAGGGTGTATCCGAAAACTCCCGACGCACCCGGGCAGCGGGTCTTTTCACGCTGTGCCGCGCCATTTTTCCTTGAAATACGTCAGTATTCCTGCGAAAAAACGTCTTGCTCAGCGCAAAAATTCCTCGCTGCCGGTCACATTGAGAGTTGGAAGAATACACCCTAGGATTTCCCGCAAAAGGCTTCCTCTGGCAAGAGGGAGCCTTTTTGCGGCTTCTGCCCGCCTACCACCGCTTTCTCTCAAACAAACTCCGGGGCGGGCGCACCAATCCCGCCCTCCCTGCATATCCTATCGGTATCTTAACGAAATCGAGGGATGTTTATGGCTGTACGGCATTATTTTCTCGGTGCAAACACCGGCGGCGGCTTTTTCTCCGTCTACGACGAATTCTGCCCGCCGGACAGCGGTACCTTTCTGTGGGTTATCAAGGGCGGCCCCGGCTGCGGCAAATCGAGCTTTATGAAAACGATCGGCCGCGCGGCGGAGGACGCGGGACTGGACGTGGAGTACGTCCTCTGCTCCGGCGACCCGGACTCGGTCGACGGCGTGTTTGTCCCTGCCTGGCGCGTCGCCTACGTCGACGGCACCGCGCCCCACGTGCGCGAAGTTCCCTTCCCGGCCGCGTCCGGGGCATATCTCGATCTCGGGCAGTTCTACCGCAGCGACGAGCTAATCCCAAAACTGCCCGAGCTGACGGAGCTTACCGCCCGCTATCGCGCGCACTACGCCCGTGCCTACGATGAACTCCGTCAGGCCAAGGCGCTGCACGACGAGCTGGAAGCGGTCTACAATCCGCACGTCGATTTCGACGGTGTCTACCGGCTTGCAGACGAACACCTCCAAAAAATCAAAAAATCACATTGTAAACCGGTGGAAAATGGTGTAGAATAGGGACGCGAAACGAAAGCATATCTCTCAATCTGGAGGTTCAACAAATGAAAAAACCGATTGTATTGGTCATTATGGATGGCGTTGGCCGCGGCGACGGCGGCCCCGGCGATGCCGTAGCGCAGGCCAAAACGCCCGTGCTCGACCGCCTGATGGCAACCTGCCCCATGACGTGGCTCAAGGCGCACGGCACCGCCGTCGGCCTTCCCAGCGATGACGATATGGGCAACAGCGAAGTCGGCCACAACGCCCTCGGCTGCGGCCAGATCTACTCGCAGGGTGCAAAGCTCGTGCAGGAGTCCATCGAGTCCGGTGCGCTGTTCCAGTCCCAGACGTGGCTCGATCTGGTCGACAATGCCAAGGCTGGTCATGCGCTGCATTTCCTCGGCCTGCTGTCCGACGGCAACGTCCACTCCAACATCTCCCACCTGATCGCCATGCTGAAAAAGGCGCGGGAGCTCGATCTGCCGCGCGTCTACTGCCACATCCTGCTCGACGGCCGCGACGTCCCGGCGACGTCCGCGCTCGAGTACGTGCAGCAGCTTGAAACTGTGCTGGCCGGCCTGAACGACGGCACGCACACCTACAAGATCGCCTCCGGCGGCGGCCGTATGGTCATCACGATGGATCGCTACGAAGCCAACTGGCCGATGGTCGAAGCCGGCTGGAAAACCCATGTCCTCGGCGAAGGCCGTCAGTTCGCCTCCGCAAAGGACGCCATCGAGACCTATCGCGCCGAGAACCCCGGTATGATCGATCAGGATCTTCTGCCGTTCGTCGTGGCCGAAAACGGCCAGCCGGTCGGCAAGATTGCCAATGGCGACAGCGTCATCCTTTTCAACTTCCGCGGCGACCGCGCGCAGGAGATCTCCCTTGCGTTCGACCGCAAGGACTTCGACAAGTTCGACCGCGGCAATTACACCGGCGTGAAGTTTGCCGGGATGCTCGAGTACGACGGCGACCTGAAGATCCCGCAGCACTATCTCGTTCAGCCGCCGGTCATCAAAAACACACTCACCGAGGTGCTCTGCAAAGCCGGTATTCACGAATATGCCGTCTCCGAGACGCAGAAATACGGCCATGTCACCTACTTCTGGAACGGCAACCGCTCCGGTAAGGTCGACGAGAATCTTGAGGTCTATGACGAGGTTCCGTCCGATGTTATCCCGTTCGATCAGGCTCCGGCCATGAAGTCGAAGGAGATCACCGATAAGATGGTCGAGAACATGGCCAGCGGCAAATTCCAGTTCCTCCGCTGCAACTATCCGAACGGCGACATGGTCGGTCACACAGGCGTTCTGCCCGCGGTTATCACCGCGATGGAGTCCGTCGACGCAAGCGTCGGCCGCGTGATCGAAGCCGCCGACAAGTACGGCTATACCGTCCTCGTCACCGCCGACCACGGCAACGCCGACCAGATGACCGAGACGAAAAAGGGCAAAACCAGCGTCCGCACCGCGCACTCGCTGAACCCTGTCCCCTTCATCATCTACGATCCGGACAACAAGTACGAGATCAAGGACGGTCACTACGGCCTTGCCAATGTCGCTCCGACCATCGTAAAAATGATGGGTCTCGAAGCGCCCGACTGCTGGCAGCCCAGCATGATCTGACGCAAAAGGGTAATTTCATGCGAAACAAATGCGCCGCAGTCCTGGTTCTGGCATTGTTGGCACAGCTCTGCGCCTGCTCGTCTGCAAAAACGGACTCGCTTCCGGCTGCGGCCAAGTCTCCGTCCGCATCTGTGTCAATTCCAGATTTTACCCCCCCCGAATTTGAAACAGAACCTCCGCCTGAACCCGAGCCTGATCGGGTTCAGGCTTTCGGGGAGACGCCTTCCCAGTCCGGCGATATGTGCAGTCCCGGCCGCGTTCTGACATCTTCCGACTACGCGGTCGAGATCTACACCCGCACGGCCGAACGGGACGGTGTCCAGATCGAAAGCCGGGAATATTGCGTCTCCGACGGCGTAACGGTCTCCGCCTATCGCGCGACTGGCTTTGGCGACTGCTGTTTCTTTGCGCACTCGGTCACAGAGCCGGGCACGATCCGGTATTACAGCTTCCAGTCTGGCGAGTGGGTCTGCGAACCGCTCGCCGAAGGAAGTTTTTCCTCTCCGGTCGCCGTTGTGGAGCTAGACTCCGGCACAACATATTTCTTTGCCCTGCCGCGCACGGTCGTCCTGCGCGAAAATGGCTCCGTAGAGTATCTTCCGGAGGAGGACGGATTCCTGTATGTCACGCAGACCGAAACCGGCTTTCATCTGACCGTAGAGGGTCATGGCTTGGCAGAGGGACGTGCAGCGGATGCGCTGATTCTGACTTCACCGGACAGAATTCTGGACTGGGACGTCAACAACTGTGCCAAGGCATGGGTGTCCTATGTAAAAAACGGGGATATGCCCTGGTGCTATGACGGCTATTACCGGAAGTCCCCCGAGAATTACATCCCCACCGGCACGAACTATTATTACTGCTGTGCTGCATCCTATTGCATCCGGGGGTTCCTGTCCCGCACTCCGCCGTGCAGAGAAGCGCCCGCGCTCACAATCCTTGCGCTCGACACCATGGCGCTGCGGCAGAACAGCTTCGGCTACTGGGCGACCGACCCGGGCAGCGAATGGCTTCAGAGCGATTACGGCATCGGGCCGGGTTTTTATGACACGCGCTTCAACACAGAGCTGCTTGAGCTTTATCTCAAAGCCGCGCATAAATTTGGCGGCAATCTGTTTGAAGATGCCGTCGACCGTTATCTCGCGTTTTATACCCAGTTCGCGGACACGAACCACATAGCCACGGAAAGCGGCGGCTGGCTGATCCCCGATTACTGGCATCCGGACACGCATATCACGCCGCATACCTCGCTCAACCATCAGGTCACCGAATGTCTGGCGCTGTATCACGCGGCGGAGCTTCTGGATCGGGAAGATCTTTTTGCGCTTGCCGACCGGATGCTGCTGGCGATTGAGGATACCGGTTCCCGGTGGGTCATGCCGGATCACAATCTCTATTACAGTATCCAACCCAACGGAACGTATACCGCGGGCGATTATCCATACCTGACATACAATGATCTGCTTCATCTGCGCGAATATCTGACCGAAAGCGGACGGGCGGAAACGGAAACGCTGACCCATCTGATAGGTGAAAAGCTCCAATGGATGGTCAACAACGGCGTTACCGGCTATGAAACAGACTAGGGCGTCCCCAAAATGCCGCCCCTCCTCTTTCTCAAAAGCAAAATGAAAAACAGAGCACCTCTCGGTGCTCTGTTTTTGAGACTGTCAAAAAAACGGTGAAATGCGGGTTTGCGACAGAGTCGCGGGGGAAGAGTGAAGGGGGCAAAAAGCCCCCTTCGCGTTCAATCAAGCAGTTTTTCAAACGAAATGAGTTTGAAAAACTGGACGGGCAGCGGGGCGAAAAGACTTTTTCGACACGCTGACAAGCAGAGCACCTCTCGGTGCTCTGTTTTTGAGACTGTCAAAAAACGCTGGAATGCGGGTTTGCGACACAGTCGCGGGGGACGCGCGAAGGGGCAAAATGCCTTTTTCGACACGCTGAAAAAAAGAGCACCTCTCGGTGCTCTTTTTTTCATTTCCCTTCGCCCTATGGCAAGACTGCACACCCTTCTCTGAATGCGCACCACACCCGTTACCTGCACAGCCAGCTCGGAAACGGCTCCCTCACGGCACACAGGGTGGACTGCTTAGTGCTGCTTGGTTCCCCACCTGACACGGTTCACAGTTCCCTATTGCGTAAGACCAAATCTTCAACGCCGCTTATACAGGTCAGACGATACGATACGCACCCTCGGTTGGGAATTCCTCCCCGCTGGAGCGGATTGCGGGTAACAGGGCACCGCTATCTCCCCGAGTAGTGCAGCCTTGCCATAGGGCGAAGGCGATGTACGTTCAATCCAGTTTACTTTCCACAAAGTCGACCAGCTCGCCGACCGTCGCAATTTTTTCTTCCAGCTCCAGATCTACGCCAAGCTCCTGCTCCAGATCCATGACCATCTCCACCATATCCAGTGAGTCGATGCCAAGGCTCTCAAACGTGGTATCCCGCGTGATTTCGTCCTCGGAAATATCCATCTCCGACGCCAGATAGGAACGAATCTTTTCAAACATAACGAACATCCTCCGTCAAAACGGTAATATAAATCGTAACACCGTCTATGATACGAAAAAATTGCAACTTGTCAAGTAAAATTTCTATGAATGCTTCAATTCAAAAAATCACGCAGCTTCTTGCTCCTCGACGGATGGCGCAGCTTGCGCAGCGCCTTCGACTCAATCTGGCGAATCCGCTCCCGCGTCACGTCAAACCGCTTGCCCACATCCTCGAGCGTATGCGGCTTTCCGTCCAACAGGCCAAAGCGCATCCGCAGCACCTCCTCCTCGCGCGGCGTCAGCGTCTTGAGCACCTCCTCAAGCTGCTCGCGCAGCAGCGTGTAGCTGGCCTCCTCCGCCGGCTGCGACGCGTCGTCGTCCTGAATAAAGTCTCCGAGGTGGCTGTCGTCCTCCTCGCCGATCGGCGTCTCAAGCGAAACCGGCTCCTGCGCTATCTTCAAAATTTCATCAACCTTCGAGACCTCCATATGCAGCTCGTCGGCGATCTCCTGCGTTGTCGGCTCACGCCCAAGCGTCTGCACCATCGAGTGCGATGTGCGCAGTACCTTATTGATCGTCTCCACCATATGCACCGGAATCCGAATCGTCCGCGCTTGATCGGCAATCGCGCGCGTGATCGACTGGCGGATCCACCAGGTCGCATACGTCGAGAATTTATACCCCTTTGTATAGTCAAACTTCTCCACAGCCTTCATCAGTCCGAGGTTTCCCTCCTGAACGAGGTCGAGAAGCTGCATTCCGCGCCCGACATAGCGCTTGGCAATCGACACGACAAGCCGCAGATTGGCCTCGCTCATCCGCTTTCGCGCCGCTTCCTTCTTCTGCTCATCGTCGCAGACGAGATCCTTTGCAACCTCCAGCTCCTCCTCCGGCGTCAGCAGCGGGATCTTGCCAATCTCCTTGAGATACATCCGAACCGGGTCGTCGAGCTTGGCCGACTCATATTCTTCCTCGAGCTGCTTGTCCTGAAGCTCCAGCGCCTCGTCCTCGATGGCGCGCATCTCGCTGAGCGTCGGGTTGTCAAGCTCCGCCGTGCCGATCAGATCAAGCACGTCAGACACGTCAATCTCCACGTGCGCCGCTTCCAGCACATCGTAAAACTGCTCCGTCTGCTCCTCCGTGGCGTCGACGGCGTCCAGCGTCTCCACGAGCTTCTTTGACGAAACCTTGCCGCTCTTTTTGCCCTCCTCCAGCAAGGCCAGCAGCTTGGCACGGTTTTCCTCCGTGAGTTCCATTTTGCTCAGAAGTTGCATTTCTTTCGTCATCGTCTAACCTCCATACCCGCCGGTTTCTTTTTTCTGCCGCGCAAGCTGAAGCAGCGTCTCGCCGCCCTTCTCATGCGTGCGCAGGTATTCTTCTTCAATTGTGCGGACATAATCGCCCACAGCCTGCTCCGAAACCATCATATCCTTCCGGTTGACCACCCTCGTCAGGTGTGCCATTTCCTCCTGACTGACCGCGCCCTCCAGCGCGCCAAGGCTCACCGGCTGTCCGTTTGCAAACCGTTCGCGCAGCGTATCCAATACCCGCGAAAACAGCGGCACAGAGCAGTGTCCGCTCTCCAGATGAATCGTCGGAATCAGCTCCGGCTCCTTCAGCAGCATTCGCAGCAGTCCCTCCTCGGCCACCGCCGAGCGGATATTGTCATAGCGAATGCCGCGCACAAGCGGCTGCTGCTGCTTTGCCGGCGCAAGGTCTGCCGCTAGCTGCTTGCGCTCTGCCGCAGCGCGCCGCTTTTTGTAGGCTTTTCCAACCTCCAATTTCATCGCATCTGCCGAAATTCCTGCCGCTTCTGCCGCACGCGTGCCGTAAATCTCCCGCTGCACAGCGCTCGGAAACGTCGAAATCAGCTCCGACGCTTTCTGCAAAAATTCGACACGCTGCTCGTCCTCCGTCAGGTCATACTTTCGTTTTAAACTTTCAAGCTGATATTCCGCCTGATTTTCAGACTTATCCAGTAATAAGCCGAATCTGTCAGCACCATATTTTTTCAAAAATTCATCCGGGTCTTTCGCGCCCTGCATCCGCAGCACCTTAACCTGCAGCCCGACCTTTTCCAGCATCGGGATGGCGCGTCGTGTCGCGTTCTGTCCGGCCTCGTCTCCATCGTAGGTCAATACGACCTCCGGTACATATTTGGCCAAAATTGCCGCGTGCTCCTCCGTCAGCGACGTTCCAAGCGACGCCACCGCACAGTCGAACCCATACTGGTGCAGCGAAATCGCATCCATATATCCTTCCGTCAGGATCATCCGCCCCTGCCGGCTCTTTTTTGCAATATTTAGCGCAAACAGATTCTTTCGCTTGTTAAAGATCGCCGTCTCCGGCGAATTCAGATATTTCGGCATCGAATCGTCCATCACGCGGCCGCCGAAGCCGATCACATTGCCCCGAATATCGATAATCGGGAACATCAGCCGGTTGCGAAACCGGTCATAGACGCCGCCGTTCTTGCCGTTCACAGCCAACCCCGCATCGAGCAGCTCGCGCTGGGAATACCCCATCCGCAGCATCGCATCGTGCAGTGCCGACCATTCATTCGGTGAAAACCCAAGGCCAAAGCGATTCACCGTCTGCGTTGAAAGTCCGCGCTTGACGATGTAGTCCCGAGCCGGCTTGCCGCAGTCGGCTAAAAGCTGCTTGCGGAACCAGCGCGCCGCATCCTTGCAGAGCGCATAAAGCCGCTCCGTGCGCTGATACTGCGCCTTGTATTCCTCATCCTCCGGCACCTCCAGTCCCGCGCGCTTGGCGAGAAACCGGACGGCATCCGGGTAGCTCAGCGACTCGATCTCCATGATGAAGTTGATGACGCCGCCACCCTTGTGGCAGCCGAAGCAATAGTAAATTCCCTTCTCCGGCGCCACCGAAAACGATCCGGTTTTCTCCGAGTGGAACGGGCAGAGTCCAAAGAGGTTGCTGCCCTTGCGCGTCAGCGACACATACTGTCCCACAACGTCCTCAATCGGGTTTCGCTCAATCAGCGCATCCAAAAACGGCTGAGGAAATGCCATCGCCGCAACCTCCTTTCTATCGACATGATTTATAACCGCCGCTTTATTCGCCCAATTTACGCCCCCATTTTTCTCATCAGGAGAAACGCGAGTTCAAAAAAGCAAGCCGATGCAGACGTTGCCTCCACCGGGCACGGCAGAACCGTCTAGCGCACCTGCCACGCCGTGGGAATAAAAATCTCCGAATATTTATAAATTGCATATTTATCGGTCATGCCCGCGATGTAATCGCAGACAATCCGCTCCATGCCATCGAAATCAAGCTGCGGAATAAAATCCGCCGGCAGCTTCTCCGGATGTTTGCGGTAATACTCAAACAGCCGCCGGATAATATCCTTCGCCTTCGATTCCTCGCCCTTGGCAACCGGGTTTGTATACACGTTTTGGAACATAAACGTCCGCAGCCGATCCATTGCATCCACGACCTCCGGCTCCATGCCAAGCGCCCCGCTCTCCTGTGTGTGGTAGATCATGTTCTCCACCAGCGTGTTGATCCGCGCCGAATGAGAATGTCCCAGAACCATCGCAATGTCGCGCGGAATATCCTTTTCGGTCAGAATCCCCGCCCGCATCGCGTCGTCGATATCGTGGTTGATGTAAGCAATCCGGTCGGATACCCGGACGATCTGTCCCTCCCACGTCTCGGGAATAAACTCCCCCGTATGGCCGAGAATCCCCATCCGCACCTCATAGGTCAGATTCAGTCCGCGCCCGTCGCGTTCGAGCTGATCCACCACGCGCAGCGATTGCTCGTTGTGGCGGAACGGTCTGCCCAGCATATCGCTCAGCGCCGCCTCTCCCGCATGGCCAAACGGTGTGTGGCCAAGGTCATGGCCGTAAGCCGCCGCTTCCGCCAAGTCCTGATTGAGCCGCAGTCCGCGGCAAATCGTGCGCGCAATCCGCGCCACTTCCAGCGTGTGCGTCATGCGCGTGCGGTAGTGGTCGCCCTCCGGTGAGAGGAACACCTGCGTCTTGTGCATCAGCCGCCGGAACGACTTGCTGTGCAAAATCCGGTCGGCGTCCCGCTGATAGCAGGTGCGCACATCGTTGTCCTCCTCCGGATAGAGCCGCCCCTGGCTCTCCGCAGCCTTCTGCGCGTGCGGTGCCAGCGCGTCATATTCCTCCTGCTCCATGCGTTCGCGTATCGTCATCCCGATCACCTGTTTTCAGAATAGCATAAATCCGTGAATTTTTCTTGAACTTCGCGTCCTATTTTCGCAAAACGCCCCGGAAAATCGAGCCAGTCCGCTCCGGCACGAGCCGCCCGGCGGACAGCTCCCGCAGCGCATCGGCAAAGCCGTCCGCCGCGTCCTCCGCCAGCAGCAGCGCCATCGTGATCTCCGCTCCGTAGTCCGTCGACTCAATCACCGCGCCCCGCTTTTCCGCCTCCAGCCGCACCCGGTCATAGAGGTTGTATGGGCACGCCACCCGCAGGCTGACCCACTGGTTCATCTGGTTGACGCCCGCGTCGGCCAGCGCATCCTTTGCCGCCGCCGTATACGCGCGCACCAACCCGCCCGTCCCGAGCAGGATTCCGCCGAAATACCGCGTCACCACGCAGCAGACGTTTTCAATCCCCTCCCGCTCAAATACGTTCAGCATCGGCTGCCCGGCCGTCCCCTGCGGCTCGCCGTCGTCGCTGTACCGCGTCGCGCCGCCGCGCAGGATATAACACCAGCAGTTGTGCCGTGCGTCATAGTGTTCCTTTTTCACCGCTTCGACGCACGTGCGCGCCGCTTCTTCCGAATCCACGGCAAACACGCGCCCGAGAAAGCGGCTTTTCTTTTCGATGTACTCCGACGAGCCATCGCCCGCCGGCGTCAAATAGGATTCTGTCATTCCGTCACCACATACTCCCGCAGCCGGCCGTAGAGTGTCTCGTCGACAATCGCGTCCACTGCAACGCCCTCCGCCGCATACTCGATCGAGAGCACCTTTGCTTTCTGATGCAGCACGTCCACCTGTCCCGCCGCGCTGTACGGCAGCAGCAGCCTGACATGGTGCTTCCCGCGGCTGAGCGTCTGCTCAATGAGCCGCAGCAGCTCGTCGATGCCCTCGCCGGTCTTGGCCGAAATGGCCACCGCACCGTCTCTCCGGCGGAACAGCTCATCCTCAGCCACATCCGATTTGTTGTAGCATTCAATCACCGGCGTCCCCTCGCGGCAGAGCTTGGCAATCAGGCTGTTGGCCACCTCGATGTGGTCGTTCCGCTCCGGGTCGGACGCATCGATCACGTGCAGAATCAGATCGGCATACTGCAATTCCTCCAGCGTCGCGGCAAACGCCTCGATCAGGTGGTGCGGCAGCTTGGCGATAAAGCCGACCGTGTCCGACAAAATCGCCTGGCACGTGTCCGACACCACAAGCTGTCTCGATGTCGTATCCAGCGTGTCAAACAGCCGGTTGTTCGCCGGGATTCCCGCGCCGGTCAGATAGTTCAGCAGCGTCGATTTTCCCGCGTTCGTATACCCCACCAGGCAGATCACCGGGATGTCATTTTTGATGCGCCGCTCGCGCTGCACCGCGCGCACCTTGCGCACCTCGCGCAGCTCCTCCTTCAGTCTCGAAATCCGCGCGCGGATATGCCGCTTGTCGGTCTCGAGCTGCGTCTCGCCGGGACCGCGCGTGCCGATGCCGCCGCCGAGACGTCCCATTTCCTCATTCCATGTTGTCAGCCGCGGCAGATAATACTGATACTGCGCCAGCTCCACCTGCAGCTTGCCCTCGCGCGTCTTGGCGCGCTGGGCAAAAATGTCGAGAATCAGCGCGCTCCGGTCGAGCACGTGCGCCTTTGTCAGCGTTTCCAGTGCCCGCACCTGCGACGGCGTCAGGTCATTGTCGAAGATCACCAGCGTCGCGCCGGTGTTCTGCACCCACTCGCGTACTTCCTCCGCCTTTCCCTCACCGATGAACGAATGCGGGTCTGGCGCATGGCGGTTTTGCAGAAGCTTTCCCTCGCAAATGCCGCCTGCCGTCTCCAGCAGCGCCTCCAGCTCATCCATCGTCTTTTCCGTGGCGGCTTCCTCTTTGGTAAACAGATCGCAGTTCAAGCCGACCAATACGGCCTTTTCCTGCATCACCTTTGCATTTTGTTCCATGATTCTCCTCCATTGCGCCCTTCGGCGTCCGCCGGGCGCACACTGGCGGCAGATCGGCGCGGCTGACAGTTTTCGACAAATATGAAAAAAGTCCGCACCGATCCACGGTGCGGACTTGCTTCTTACTTCAGGCCGTATTTCTTGTTGAAACGGTCGACACGTCCACCGGTGTCAACCAGCTTCTGCTTGCCGGTGTAGAACGGGTGACACTTGGAGCAAATTTCAACCTTGATGTCCTTTTTCGTAGAACCAGTCTCAATAACTGCACCACACGCGCATCTGATAGTCGTCTGTTCGTACTTGGGATGGATACCTTCCTTCATGGATTTCACCTCTCTCATCAGATTTCTGTAAAAAGGCAGACTGCCCTTCCCTTGGTTCAAACGCCTAGATATAGTATCACAGGCATTTTAATTTTGCAAGTGTTTTTTTCAAAAACCGCAAATTTGCCCTAGGGTGTATCTGAAGACTCTCAATGTGACCGGCAGCGAGAGATTTTTGCGTTGCGCAAGACATTTTTTCGCAGGAATCCTGACGTATTTCAAGGAAAAATGGCGCGGTGCACCGCAAAAAGCCCCGCTGTCCGGGTGCGTTGGGAGCTTTCAGCTTCACCCTAAGGTTCGCGAACCGTTCCGCCGGTTACATATACCGTCCCATGTTCCGCGATCAATCCGTCCATCCCGCCCCGCACGACAACCTCGCCGCCCGTAACCGTGATGTCCCCGCTGCCGAGCCAGAGTCCCTGCTCCAAATACACCGTCCCTCCGGTGACGGTCACGCTCCCGCCGTCCAGATTACACGGCTGCGCAAAGCGTACCTCGCCGTCCGAAATCACCAACGCCGCATTCTGCATCCATGTCTCGCCTGTGCAGGTGAAGCTGCCGCCCGAGACCTCAAATGCAGCCGTCTCGCCGGAGTTGCTCCCCATACTGAATTCGCCGGTCATGACCGACGAGCCGCGCTGCGTGAACGTCGGATGATGGATGCCGCCCCACCCCCAGAGGTTGAGCGCTCCGACGGAGAGCGATCCTTCTCCCTCAATGAGCAGCCCCGTGCCGCCCACATCGCCGGAGACCGTATTTTCCCCTGCAAGCCGCAGCCAGAGCGCGCCCCACGGCAGCAGCTCGTCCGCTGCCGCGTCCTCCATTGAGAGCGTCCCCGCGAACCATCCGCCGCCCGCCGTCGTCAGTGTCAGCGACTCCCATATCATGCCGCTCCGGTCAGCGGTGTTCAGCCAGTCCTCGCTGTATGTCGTCTGGAAATACCGGCTCACGGCCGCCTCGCCGCCGAGTGCGCGCTCCGCATCGCCGCGGATGTCTGCGGCGGACACATCCTGCGCGGCAAGCACACCTGCACCGCTCTCAACCGTCGTCCCTTCCGGGAGCGGCCCGGCCAGATAACACGCTCCGCCGGAGAGTACAAGCGTCAGCTCTGCTCCTTCCAGCCAGTCCAGCAGTGCCGTCCCGTCCCGGAACGTCAAATCTGTAAATTCCCTTACATCCCGTACCAGCAGCGTTCCGCCCGCGAGCAGCAGTTCCCCGCCGTTCCCGCGCAGCATCTCCGTTTTCACCGTTCCTCCGAGCTGTGCCAGCGCCAGCGCGCCCCCCTCGTTCGGCTGCGGCGCAGCTATCCCGCCGGTGAGCGTCACATCCCCATCCACAATCAGTCCCGGCAGCGGCAGATCTCCGCCGCCCGGCGTCAGTCCCGCACTGTTTTGGATTCGCAGCTCCCCGCTCCCGGTGAGCAGCACACAGTCAAATCCTGCAAAGCACCCGAGTTCTTCTCCGCCGCCATCCACGGTGCAGATCCCCGTGATGTTCAGCCGCAGCAGACTCCTGCCATTTGGCCGCAGATTTGGAATGGCGCAGTCCGCCGCATCGATGGTCAGCGCATGGTAGGCCTCGCCGTTCCAGACGATCTGTCCGTAGGAGCTGCTCTGTTTTGCGCCGCCGCCGGAAAATTCCTCCAGCGTCACGCCCTCCTGCGCCGCGTTCAGTGCCAGCTCCGCATTCTGGCCGTCCGGCGTCCAAAAGCTGTAACCGAATTCATTGCTCACGCCTTCTTCAGCGCGTGCCGCCAGCGGCACATCGCCCAGCCGCTCTGCCGCGCCGCCGGTCTCCCGCGCGTCATACCAGCGGCGGCAGCTCTCCGGCAGCGTCTCTGCCTCCGGCTCCCGCTCCGTTTCCGCATTGCTTTCATCCGTCTGCGCATCCGCAGCCGCAGCGCCGGTTTCCTCTCCGGTGCTCATATGCTCCGGCTGCACAGCGTCGGTCTTTTCCTCTGCACCGCATCCGCTCAACGCCAGTGCCAACATGAGTGCAATCGTCCATGCTCGTCCTTTTCGCATCCGCGTTCCTCCTCAAATACCTCCCTGTTTCAGCCAGATCCGTTCTTTCCGGAACTGCATCGGCGGCAAAAGCGTCTCTCCCTCACAAAACAGGCCATAAAGGCCTGCCGCGCGCTGCTCCAACGCAAAATAGTCCGCGTCCGGCGGCGTCTGCCCTGCGTTGACGATCGGCAGCGATCCTAGCTCCCGCGCCGTACGCACGATCTTCCGCCCCACGCCATCCATTGCCAGCAGACGCACATAGGGGATCGGCTGCCGAAGCCGCTGCTCCGAAATTCCAAGATACGCACACAGCAGCAGCCGCCGCACGCGCGTCATCGGGTATCTCCTTGATTTTACCATAGCTTCAAATTCTTGTAAAGTTCCGCAGCACTGCGCCGCGCGCCACGCCAGGCTCCAAAGTCCCTCCGAGCCGTGCGCCGTCTGTTCCCAGTCCTCGCGCGTCATCCCGCGCAGCCGCGCCAGCATCGCGCGCTGTCCCGCCGGCATCGAAAAGCGCGGCGCCGCCGCGTAGAGCGCCCGCACCTGCTCCGGTACATAATTCTGCCAGTTGCCGCCGCTTATCAGCAGCGCGCGTACCGCCGTTGCCGACGGGTTTTCCGCGTCGGCCTGCGCCGCGTGATAATCGCCCTCGCGCCGCAGCGCAAGCGGCCGCATTCTCCGGCCAGACAGCGCCCGGCAATATTCCAGTCCGAGAATATTGTTCGGCTTTTTCATCAGCGCGGCGTTCCATCCAAGCGCCTGTGTCGCTGTCTCCCGCGCCGCCGCATAGGTTGTTCCCGCCGCCAGCGCGGTCTGCAACGCATATTCATATTCGGGTGTCACCGTCGCTTTCGCCAAAGCCACGAAATCATCCGTCTGCCCGTCCTCGCAGCCAAACGCCAAGGTCTCCACGCCCAGCGCTTCCAATACGTCCACACCGCAGCGCGCAAAACCCTCCGCCGAGCGCAGCACACCCGTCACCGGCAGCTCCACCACCAGATTTGCCCCGCACTCCACCGCCGCAGCCGCGCGCACCATCTTATCAAAGATCGCCGCTTCGCCGCGCTGCACATAATTGCCGCTCATCGCGCACACAATGGCCGTCTCCCCGCCCAGCGCCGCCCGGAGCTGGCCGAACTGCTTCGCATGGCCGAGATGGAACGGATTATATTCACAGATCACGCCGGCTGTCCGCAATCTTTTTCCCTCCAATCGATAAATTTTCCCGAAAAGCACTTGTTTCTCCGCTTTCCTTGTTGTATGATTACAGATGCAATGATTTTAGCACACCCCACGAAAAAAAGAAACACAGGAGTAAAGAGGATATGAACATTCTGGTTATCAATGCCGGCAGCTCCAGCCTGAAATATCAGCTCATGGACCCCGATACCGGCGTCGTCACCGCAAAAGGTCTTTGCGAGCGCATCGCGCTCGACGGCCGCCTGACCCACAAGGTCATCGCTACGGGCAAAAAGTTTGAAAAAGACATCCCGATGCCTACCCACAAAGAAGCCATCGAAGCCGTTATGAGCATTCTGGTTGATCCGGAATATGGTGTCATCAAGTCCGTCGATGAGATCGACGCTGTCGGCCACCGCGTACTCCATGGCGCCGAGAAATTTGTCGAGAGCTGCATCGTCACCGATGCCTGCAAAGAGACCATCCGCGAGTGCATCCCCCTCGGCCCGCTCCACAACCCCGCCAACCTCATGGGTATCGAAGCCTGCGAGAAGGCCATGCCGGGCAAGCCGCAGGTCGCCGTGTTCGACACCGCGTTCCATATGACCATGCCCCCGAAGGCTTACCGCTATGCCATCCCCACCAAGTATTATACCGAAGATCATCTCCGTCGCTACGGCTTCCACGGCACGTCCCACCGCTTCGTCTCCAAGCGCTGCATTGAGCTGGAAGGCGGCGTTGAGAACGCGCATCGCGTTGTCGTCTGTCACCTCGGCAACGGCTCGTCCCTGTCCGCCGTGCTCGACGGCAAGTGCCAGGATACCTCCATGGGTCTTTCCCCTCTGGCCGGCGTCCCCATGGGCACCCGCGCGGGCGACA
>CAKUJA010000013.1 GCA_934661135.1 uncultured Oscillospiraceae bacterium | reverse complement strand
TTAAGGCAGCACTGCACAATTTGGCAAGCAGATTCGGCGAGAGATTTTTCGTCAAGCCGAGATTTGAAAAGCACAGGAATACTGTATGTATTTCAAACTTTTCAAACCGAAGGATTGACGGAAAAGATACGGCGAAGCGCGCAGACGCAATTGCGCGGTGTTGCCTTAATCTTAGGGTGTATCTGAAAATGCCCAACGCACCCGGACAGCGAGCCTTTTTGCACTGCGCTGCGGCAGTTTTCCTTGAAATACGTCAGAATCTCCGTGAAAAAATGTCTTGTTCAACGCAAAAATCCCTCGCTGCCGGTCACATCATGCGTTTTCGGATACACCTTAGGCAATACCGGAGAACTGGTGCTTGTAAAATGCGTCGAAATCTTTTATAATAAAGCAAATTGCAATTGCCGACGCGCCCTTAGCTGCGTTCGCGCGGAAGGGAGATCCATAATGGAAGGCTTTGAACGTACAACATTGACGGCGCCAGATCTCTATGATCCGGCAATCGAAGCGATGCTCCGACCGGTCAGTAAAGAAGTGATCTATCCGGCCAAGAAGGTCTTTTCCTATCCGGGGGATCATCTGGAGTGTGTCTATTACATCAGCGAGGGCCGCACCAAGCATTATATGGACAACGAAAACGGCAACGTCAAGCTGCTGTATACGCTGACCAAGGGATGGTTTTTCGGCGAAACGCCGTTTTTGCTCGGCCTGTCTACCGACCTCTATTCTCAGACGGAGAAGCAGAGCCGACTCTACATGATCCCATATGCCACCTGTGCCAAGCTGGTTGATGAGTGTGATAAATTCCGCGAGACGCTGATGCGCTGCCTTGCGCACAAGACACTGATCCTCCGCTATGAAACGGCGAATCTGACCTTCAACTCCTGCAAAAACCGATTGAAACGGCTGCTCTGTGCATCCGTCGATCTGGACAACCTCTCCGATCCGAATTGGTATGACCTGAAGATCCATTATACGCACTACGAGCTGGGAGAGATCGTCGGCGTCGCGCGTGTGACGATCAGCCGCCAACTGTCCGAGCTATACAGCGAGGGATTTTTGCGTATGGTCAACCGTAAGCTGCAGGTCAACCGACGGCAGTATCAGCAATATCTGTCAGAAAAAAAGCAATAACAGGAATCCGTGGCACATGGCTGCAGCCGCAGCCATGTGCCGTTTGTTGTTATTGCCCGATCATGATATTGAGGATCTCAACGTCTGTTGTCCGCATACCGTCGCGGCCAAGGCGACTGATGTTCTGGATAGTCTGATCGACGCTGTCCGCAACCAAGCCCTCGCCCGGGGCAAAGGTTTGCTTCCGCTCCGCCATACTGCCCGCAAGCAGCGCTGCATCCAGCGCAGAGGCAATTTTTGCCGCGCAGGAGGCCTTTGCGCCGTCACACACAATACCGGACACATCAGCCAGTGCGTTTGTCACCGTGCGGGAGATCGCGGCATAATCGCCGCCGCGCAGCCAGGTGATTGCGGCGCCTGCGCCGACCGCCGCACCAACCGCGCCGCAGTACGCCGAAAGCTTACCGATCCCGGATTTAAGATAGATCGCTGTCAAATTGGACAGCAGCAGCGCACGGTGCAGCGTATCCCGATCAGCGGACATCGCCTTGGCATACTCCGCAACAGGGATGCTGACGGTCATGCCCTGATTGCCGCTGCCGGAGTTGATGACGACCGGCAGCATACAGCCGCCCATCCGGGCGTCGCTGCCTGCGGCAGCCGCGGCTCGCGCGCGGTTTTGCAACGCATCGCCATACGCAGCCAGCAGACACCGTCCCACGTTTGCACCATAGTCCCCGCGCAGCCCCTCCTGAGAGATCTTGCAGTTGTATTCCACCTGCCGATCCACAATCGGGCCGACCTCGTCCAGCGGCGCGTGCAGCGCATAGTCATAGATGTCCTCCATGTTGAGCAGCGCGCGGCTGCCGCTCTGCGCCGCCTGCTTGGACACATCCTCGTGGAGCAGAACCTCGCCGTTTTTCTCCAGATGCACCAGATGCGTGTGCCCGTTGGCGACCTCCGCGATCGCGGTGTCCGTTCCGGCGGTGGCGGTTACGCGGATGTTCAGGTTCGGCACGTTTTCGATCAGCTTGACCGTGCAGATGCCCTGATCCAGCAGCGGTTGCAGTTGGTCAAGTATGTCCGGTGTGACCGTCGACAGCAGCTCCAGTCCGAGCTCGCTGTGCCCGGTCAGCATACCGAGCACGGCGCTCGTGTCAATGCCCTTGCGGCCGTTCGAGGCCGGAACGATAACCCCCTTGACGTTTTTGATGATATTGCCGCTGCACTCCACCGTGAGATGCTCCGGGCGGCGCCCCAGCAGCTCGCTCGCCTTCGCTGCGGTAAACGCGACGGCACTTGGCTCCGTGCAGCCAAGCGCCGGGATCAGCTCCTCCTTCAAGATCGCGGTGTATGCCGCGTAGATCTGCTCTTTCACTTTGCCGAACTCCTTTTGCCTTGAATTTGTGCATTCTGAACAGGAAATACACCATTTTGATTCGAATTCTATCATGCATACCGGACAGGTGCAGTAACAAACGATACAGGTCTCTGAAAGGAACATTTTCTCACGCAGTCGATTGACAAATGGCAATGCATATGCTAAAACGCACACCAATATAGTAGGGGAATATGTGAAACGGCGCGAAAAAAGATTTGCACACTTGCGTTCTCGGTGCTATACTAACGCCCGAGTGTGACCGTCTCCGCGAGAGGCGGCGCGAAAGGGGAGAACTAAACCATGAACCAGACGCAATTTTCATGTGATATCGAGCAGCACGCGGTGCTCTTTGGCCTGATGGCTAAAACGGTGTTTGAACGCTGGCCGGAGTCGGGCGAGCAGACGATCCGCGCCTGTGTGCGCGCCTATGGCAGCCAGCGCGGTGGGCGTATGGCGGCGCGCTGTCTTGCGAACGGCGACCCGCTGACCCCCCGCAATTATCAGGCATACAACGAGCGCAGTTCGCGCCCCGGCCAGATGAACTCCGTTCCGGCCCAGAAAGAGCCGGAATTTGTGATCCACGTCCAAAAGTGCGCGTGGGTCGACGCATGGCGGCAGCATGGTCTGCTGGAATACGGAAAATATTATTGCCTTGACATTGATAAGACGCTGACCCGCAGCTTCAGTCCCGATTACGAGGTGCAGATCAACGGCCTGATGAGCTGGGGCGAGCCGTACTGCGATATGCACTGGGGCTTCCCGATGGACGCGGAGAACGAGCGCTATATTCAGGAAAAGCGTGCCAGCCTCGCCAGCGGCTCCATTCTCAACTACGATTATCATACCGGACACCTTTTCTCCACCATGACGGAGGAGCTGCAGAAGCTTCTGAGGGAAGCGGGGGTTGAGGCGGCACGAGACGCCTTGACTGAATTTTGCAAGACATTCGGTGCCGGATATGTCCGTTCCTTTGCTGCGGCATATCCGCTTACGGAGCCGTCGGCGAAGCTTTGCCGCGCCGTACTGGAAGATGCCTGACGCGCGCTGTGTGGCATTGGATGGATTGTTACAAACGATACAATGCATATCTGGATATTGCGAATTGTCGAAAACACCGATACACTGCGAAATAGCAATTTAGAATTTATGAGATTTTCTAAAACGGCACGACGCCCCGGCGCGAAGCTGTTTTGGAGAGGGGTGTCTGATCGTTGAATGCTTATGAGCGGGCGCTGAGCCTGAAGGACGAGCTGGTCGCGTGGCGGCGGCAGATCCACACCAACCCGGAGGCCGGTCCCGATCAGCCGGAAACCGTGGCCTTTGTTATGCAGAAGCTGGAGAGCTTCGGACTGAAACCCAAGCAGCTCGGCGGCGGCGTTGTCGCGCTGGTCGAGGGCGCAAAACCCGGCAAAACCATTCTTCTGCGCGCGGATATGGATGCGCTCTTCATGGATGAATGCAGCGGCCTTCCGTTTTGCAGCAAGAAAAAGGGCATGAACCACGCCTGTGGCCACGATATGCACACAGCGATGCTGCTGGGGGCGGCCAAGATCCTGTCCGAGCGCCGTGATGAGATCCACGGCTGCGTGAAGCTTTGTTTCCAGCCTGCCGAGGAGATCGGCGCGGGTGCGGAGCGCATGATTGAAGCGGGGGTGCTCGAAAATCCGAAGGTCGATGCGGCAATGGGACTGCATATGGCGGTTGCCACGCAACTGCCGACTGGTACCGTTGCGATCAGTCCTGGCGTGACGCTGGCCTCGAACGATATGTTCCGTATCACGGTGCACGGCCGCGGAAGCCACGGCGCCCGGCCAGAAACCTCGATCGATCCGATCAACATCGTCTGCCATCTGCACACATTGCTGCAGGCAATCAACAGCCGCGAGATCGCGCCGCAGGAGACCTTCGTGCTCACCATCGGCCAGATCGGAGGCGGCAGCACGGCCAACAGCATTCCGGATGAGGCGTTTCTGCGCGGCACAATCCGCACGCTGAACAGTGACACACGCGCGTTCGTCAAGAAGCGGCTGGTTGACATTGTCACCAAGACCGCCGATGCGATGCGTGCCACAGTGGATATTGACTTTGAGACGGAGCTTCCTCCGCTCGTAAACGATACCGCGATGGTTCGGGAAATGCAGTCCTATCTGCGGGAGATCCTCCCGGCAGAGCAGGTTCAGGATATGCCGACCCGCATGGGTTCGGAGGACTTCGCGAAAGTGACCGCGCTGGTGCCGGGGATCTTTGCGTTCCTCAGCGGCGGCAGCGCCGCCGAGGGTTATACCACTGGCTCCCACAACCCGAAGGTCATCTACAATGAGGATTCAATGCCGGCGGGCGCCGCAACGACAGCGCATTGCGCCATCCGCTGGCTGGAAAATCACGCCGAAGGCGACAAACAAAGTTAACTGAGAAGGGGAACAACATGAAGAACAACAAGAGATTGATCGCGTTGCTGCTCGCGCTCTGCATGGCATTTGCCTGTGTGCTGACCGCTTGCAGCTCCAAGCAGCCCGCTGCCGATAACGACCAGACGGCGACCGACGCGGACTCCAACACCTCCGCTCCGGAGAGCACTGACAGCGAAACCCGCGACACGCTGAACTACGGTATGCCGCAGGAACCCGGCAAGCTCGATCCGCAGAACGACTCCCTGCTCGTCACCAAGATGACGGACAAGCAGATCTACGATACGCTCTTTGTGGTCAACGAAGAGACCAAGGAGATCGAGCCGAACCTCGCCACCGAGTGGAGCTGGGCTGACGAACTGACGCTGGACGTCACGCTTCGTGACGACGTCACCTTCCACAACGGCGAAAAGCTGACGGCGGAAGACGTGGCCTACACGCTGCAGAGATGCGCGGTCGGCAACGCCACAGCGACGCTTTTCGCGAGCTTCGATCCGGACGCAACCGTCGTGACCGATGACACCCACCTGACGATCAAGCTGAAGACCCCGTATGCCAGTGCGCTGAACATTCTGGCCAACGCCATCTCCGGCATCGTCTGCAAGAGCTACGCAGAATCCGTCGACGAGACCACCTTCGGCCGTGAGCCGATCGGTTCCGGCGCGTTCAAGTTCGTGGAGTGGGTCTCCGGTGACCACATTACCCTTACCCGCAACGACGAATACTGGGGTCACAAGCCTGCTTACAAGACGCTGAACCTCCGCATCATCAACGACAACAGCGCTCGTGCCATCGAGCTTGAGACCGGCGGCATTGACATCACCGACAGCCTGAACATCGCCGACGTCACCCGTTTCAAGGAAACGGAAGGCATCTCCGTCTATCAGGTTCCCAGCACCAAGGTTGTCTACATGGCGTTCAATGAGGGCAACCCCATCCTCGCCAATGAGAAGGTTCGTCTTGCCATCGCCCATGCCATCGACGCCACAAGCGTCTGCAAGGCTGCTTACGGCGAAGGCGCTATCGTTGCCACCAGCTCCATGCCTTCCTCCATCTTCGGTTACAAGAACGAGGGCGGCTATGAGTACGACGTTGAGCTTGCCAAGCAGCTCCTCGCCGAGGCCGGCTATCCCGACGGCTTCAGCTTCAACACTGTCTGCCCGAACGTCGCCGCCAGCATCAAGACCGCTGAGGCCGTGAAGGCGTTCCTCGCCGAGGTCGGCATCGACATGACCATTGAGCAGTACGACGCTGCCACCTGGAGAGGCACCAAGCTGCGCGACGGCTCCGCGGACTCTGCTCCGTACAACCTGACCGCTGATACCTACGATCCTGACCAGAACTATATGCACCTGTACGCCGAAAGCGGCTATGTTACCGTCAGTACGCAGGACGAGACCGTCAACGAGCTGCTTGTTAAGGGTCGCAGCGAGACCGACACCGAGAAGCGTATTGAGATCTATGCCGAGCTTCAGGATTACATCAAGGAGCACGCCATCGAGATCCCGCTGGTGGAAAACATCATCAACTACTCCACGAAGTCCTATGTCAAGGGCTTTGTCCCGAACGTCGGCGTTCAGCCCGATCTGAAGTACATCACCTTTGAATAATCCTTCGCCCGTCCGCCGTGCGAAAGCGGCGGTGGACAGCTTTGCGAACGTTCCAAACGGTATGTCACGTTGACAAACACACACTGAAGGGGGCTTCACGCCCCCTTCAAATTCCCTTTGGCCCTCCTGCGGGGCAGAAATCCGGCGGCACTGCGCCGCGCGCAGGAAACTACATTGCAGTCAGAAAGGAGGGTATGTCGCTTTGCACAAATATATTCTCAAACGGCTTCTGCTGATGATCCCGACGATGCTGTTTGTCATCATTTTGGTCTTCTCGATCAACTATTTCAGCGACGGTGACCCTGTAAGCGACATTCTTGGTCCGGAGGCGTCACAGGCGCAGATCGACGCGAAGCGCGAAGAACTTGGCCTGAACGATTCCTATTTTGAACAGCTTTTTCGGTACATCAAAAACATCGTCACAAAATTCGACTTTGGCACATCCTATAAAACCGGCAAATCCGTGATCAGCGAGGTTCTCGGCCGGTTTCCGACCACACTGCTGCTGACGCTATGTAGTATGGCGATCGCAACGGTGGTAGGAATTACACTGGGCATCATATCGGCGGTCAAGCAGTATTCCGTGTTTGACTACATCGCAACATTCCTGTCGCTGGTGGGCGTTTCGATCCCCTCCTTCTGGCTCGGTCTGATGCTCATGCTGGTGTTTGCCCTCAATCTGAGCTGGTTCCCATCCTCCGGCTTCTATGGGCCGCAGTACTGGGTTCTTCCATCCATCGCGATCGCCACGATCCCAATCTCGACCATTACGCGTACCACGCGCTCGGCCATGCTGGAGGTCATCCGGCAGGATTATATGCGCACGGCGAGAGCCAAGGGTCTGGGCGAGGGCGCGGTCATCTTCAAGCACGGCCTGAAGAACACGCTTATCCCGGTCATCACGATCATCGGCATCCAGCTTGGCCGTACACTGGCCGGTTCGATCGTTGTGGAGAACATCTTCTCTATTCCCGGCCTCGGCTCGCTGATCGTCAACGCGATCTATGCGAGAAACTATCCGATCATTCAGGGAGCGATTCTCTTCTGCGCACTGACGTTCTGCCTGATCAATCTGCTCGTGGATATCCTCTACGCCTACATTGATCCGCGTATCAAATCGCAGTACATCAAGCCGAAGGTGAAGCGGCAGACCGCAGAAAAGGCAGTGGTCGAATCCCTGTCCGATTCCAAGAAAACCGGGGAGGGCTGAGCAGTGAATCAAACAAAAACCAAAAAGCGTCGGCCCGGCAGCCTCGTCTGGAAACGGCTCCGAAAGAGCAAGACCGCGATGCTCGGACTCATCATCATCGCGATCATCGTCTTTATGGCGGTCTTTGCAGACTTTGTCGCGCCGTACCGCTATGATGAACCCAATTATAATGAAATTTTTGCCTACCCGTCCGCTGCGCATCTTATGGGCACGGACGATCTGGGCCGCGATATTTTCAGCCGCATTATCTATGGCGCGCGCGTGTCGCTCGTCATCGCGCTGATGTCGGTCACAATCAGCATTGTCTGCGGCGTCACACTTGGCGTCACAGCCGCCTACTTCGGCGGGACCTATGAGACGGTCGTCATGCGTCTGCTCGACGGCTTCATGGCGGTGCCGTCGCTGCTGCTCGCGATCTCCATCTCCTCGGCGCTCGGCAATGGCCAGTTGCAAACGGCAATCGCCATCGCCATCTCCAATATCCCGACGTTCGCGCGCGTCTCCCGCGCCTCGGTTATTACCGTCAAGGAGACGGAATATGTCGAGGCTGCGACCTCAATCGGCGCGAACAACCGCCGCATCATCCTCAAGCACATTCTGCCGAACGCGCTCTCGCCGATCTTTGTGCAGGCAACGCTCAGCATCGTCAATGCGATCCTGACCATCGCCATGCTCAGCTTCATCGGCCTCGGCATTGAGCCGCCCACGCCGGAATGGGGTTGTATGCTCTCACAGGGCAAGGCATACATCCGCGATTTCTGGCCGGTCGTCACATTCCCCGGCGTCATGATCATGATCACTGTCATTTCGTTCAATATGCTGGGCGATGGCCTGCGCGACGCGCTGGACCCCAGACTGAAGCAGTAAGGAGGCGCACATATGAGCAATTTGCTGGAAATTAAAAATCTGCGCATCCACTACACCACGGATGAGTCCACGGTGCAGGCCGTCAACGGTATCGATCTTGCCATCGCGCCCGGCGAAGCGCTGGGGCTCGTCGGCGAGACCGGCGCCGGCAAGACGACCACAGCGCTC
The DNA here is from genome assembly GCA_934661135.1 of uncultured Oscillospiraceae bacterium. Classification (GTDB taxonomy): domain Bacteria; phylum Bacillota; class Clostridia; order Oscillospirales; family Oscillospiraceae; genus CAG-170. Next base: position 22,029 of record CAKUJA010000013.1, on the reverse strand, counting down.
GGCATCCTCCGTCTGGTGCCGAGTCCTCCCGGCAAGATCGTGGAGGGCGAGATTCGTTATCAGGGCGAGGATCTCCTGAAAAAGTCGGAACATCAGATGCGTACCATCCGCGGCAACCAGATCTCCATGATCTTTCAGGACCCCATGACCGCGCTGAATCCGGTCATTCCGGTCGACGACCAGATTTCCGAGGTCATCCGTCTGCACCGCAAATGCTCCCGCCGCGAGGCGGAGGCCGAGGCGCTGCGGATGCTCGAGAAGGTCGGCATTCAGTCTGTTCGCGCCCATGAATATCCGCACCAGTTCTCCGGCGGCATGAAGCAGCGCGTCGTCATCGCCATCGCGCTCGCCTGCAACCCGCAACTTCTGATTGCCGATGAGCCCACCACCGCTCTTGATGTCACCATTCAGGCGCAGGTGCTCGTCATGATCAAAGAGCTGCAAAAGGAGCTAGGCACGTCCATGCTTCTTATCACGCACGATTTAGGTGTCGTCGCCGGTACGTGCGACAAGGTCGCCGTCATGTACGCGGGCGAGATCGTCGAATACGGTACGCTGGAGGACATCTTCGACCATACGGCTCATCCGTATACCGTCGGTCTGCTCGGCTCCATCCCCAGTCTGGACGAGGATGTCCGCCGCCTCAAGCCGATCCCCGGCCTGATGCCGGATCCGACCGACTTGCCCGAGGGCTGCTATTTCAGCACCCGCTGCGCACAGGCGTGCGAGACGTGCAAGTCCTGCCATCCCAAGAGCACAGAGATCACGCCGGGGCACTTTGTCCGCTGCCTGCGCTATGAAACCGAAGGAGGCGAAAGCAAATGAGTGAGCTGATTGAAGTCCGCAATCTCAAAAAATACTTCCGCACTACGTCCGGTATGCTCCATGCGGTCGATGGCGTCAGCTTTGACATCCCCGCTGGCAAGACGCTCGGCGTCGTCGGCGAATCCGGCTGCGGCAAGTCCACGTTGGGCCGTGTCCTGCTGGGTCTTCTGGAGGCCAGCGACGGCGAGGTTCTTTACAATGGACAGAACATTACCCACGCCACCGGAAAGGAGCGCTTCCATCTGCGCCGCGAGATGCAGATGATCTTTCAGGATCCGTTTTCCTCGCTGAATCCCCGTATGACGATCAGCGAGATCATTGCAGAGCCGCTGCAGATCTACCATGGCTGCCAGAACCGCGCAGAGCTTACCAAGCGCGTGGCTGAGATCATGGATCTTGTCGGTCTCGCGCCCCGTCTGGCCGATTCCTATCCGCACGAGCTTGACGGCGGGCGCCGCCAGCGTATCGGCATCGGCCGCGCCTTGGCTCTGAAGCCGAAGTTCATCGTCTGCGACGAGCCGGTCTCCGCACTGGACGTGTCCATTCAGGCGCAGATTTTGAACCTGATGCAGGATCTTCAGGAATCGCAGAACCTGACCTATATGTTCATCACGCACGACCTGTCGGTTGTCAAGCACGTGTCGGATCATGTTCTGGTCATGTATCTGGGCTGCATGGTGGAAAAATGCCCGGCAAACGAGCTCTTCCACCGCCAGTATCACCCCTATACCAAGGGGCTGATCTCCGCGATCCCGATCCCAAACATCCACATTCAGCAGAAGCCCGTGCTGATGAAGGGAGAGCTGTCTTCGCCGATCGATCCGAAGCCAGGCTGCCGCTTCGCCAACCGCTGCCCCTATGCCTGCGACCGCTGCCACGCGGAAACGCCCGCGCTGCGCGAGATCCAGCCGGATCATTTCGTCGCCTGCCACTTTGTGGAGCAGATCAACGGCCTGTAAGCAGACCGCATAAATATTCAAGTTCATATATGCTGTCCGTAGAAATTACGGATGGCTAGGATTTGTATACCTGACGCTGCCAATTTTCGGCTCGAGTATACAGGAAAAGGAGAGAATTATGCAAATGCAAAAACCGTCTGGCTCATGGGTTGCGATCCCCACGCCGTTCAACAAAGACAATACCGCCGACATCGGCGGCTTCAAAACGCTCGTCGATTTCCATTGTGCGCACGGCACCAATATGCTGTTCTGCCTCGGCTCTGCCGGAGAAGCAACCATGATGTCGCTGGAAGAACGTAAGTACATCCTGCACGAAATGGTCAAGATCTGCAAGGGGCGCATCCCGGTCTACTTCGGTTCTACGCTCAGCACGACCGAGGCGTCTGTTGAGTTTGCGCAGTACGCCGAGGCGGAAGGCGCGGATGGTCTGGTATTCCCGGCCCCGTGCTATCTGCTGCCGCCGCAGGCCGCGGTCAAGCAGTATCTACTGACGGTTATGCAGTCCGTCAGCATCCCCGTCGGCATTTACAATAACCCGAGCCGCACCGGAATCAACATTGAGCCAGAGACCATCGAGTTCCTTGTCAACAACTGCCCGAACTTTGTCGTCGACAAAGAGGCCATGGGCAGCGTTGCTCAGCTTGTTGAGGTGCAGCGTCGCGTTGGTGACCGCATCCAAATGCTCTGCTGTGACTATCCGCACTATTCCATCCTCATCCCGACGCTGGCTCTCGGCGGCGACGGTGCGGCCAACATCGGCGGCAACATCATCCCCGAGGAGATGGCTCGTATGGCTCGTCCGTGGACGAGCGAGCAGATCGCGCAGGAGTGCCGCGAAACCTACTTCAAATATTACGACCTGCTCAAGGCGTTCTACTGGTTCTCCAACCCGATCGTCATTAAGGCTGCGCTGAACATTCTCGGCCTGCCCGCTGGCGGTCTGCGTGAGCCGTATCAGCCCCTCGGCGGCAAGAAGCTGGAAGACCTCCGGCAGATTCTCACCGACTACGGTGTCATCGAAAAATACGGCGTTCATTGATTTGATTTTTCCTCCTCCTTCAAAGATTGCCCCGCGTCATCGTCTGATGGCGCGGGGCAAACGTCTTTTTTAGCACTTCCACACCGGGCAATTCGCAGTTTCCCAGAGAGAGGCTTTTGTATCCGCCGCTTGATCGGCGGAGCACTATTCTACGTCCTTTAAAAATGCCGCATAGCATGGGCAAGCCTGCGAAAACCGCATCCCGTCCGGCAGCGTTTCCAGTTGCGTCAGGAAGATCAGAAGCTCCTGCCCGGAACCGAACGTCGCCTGAACAAACCGCATCGCCCGTTCCATCCGTTCCCGGAGCGTCTGCTCCGCGTCCGCGATTGCTGCGCGCCGCGCGGCTTCCTCCGCGGTAAGCGCGTCAAGAGTTCTCATTCCATCCAGCAGGCGGTGGACGAGGGCGGCGAAGCGGCGCTCAGCGTGCTCCTCCTCCGGTGAGATCGCGCCGCATTCCTTGCGCACCTGTACCGCGTGTTCCCGTCGCATCAGACGTTCCTTTGCGGCAGCAGCCGGATTCGGTTCCGCTTCCAGCGCGGAAAGAAAGCTTGTCATGCTCTGCGCCAGCTGCTTCTCGGCACGATTCGCCGCCAGCTCACCGCTCAGCGAATGCAGCAAAAATTCCACCATTGCCAGCCGCTCGTCAAAGCGCAGCGTCCGCAGCTCGGGCGCGCTCTCAACGGCTCCGGAGAGCACACCCTCCACGTCTGCCCGCTCGCGGCAGGCCGCGAACAGCCGGAAAAACGCAGCGAACGACGCGGCCGTCTCATCTTCTTGCAAGAACTCGCCGAACAGCGCATCCTCAACCGGGAAGTCCAGCCGCTCGTAACTGGCCAGCAGCGTGGAGAGATCCTCCCAGCCGCGCGCCGTCACCGCACCGCGCCCGTGCGCATGCGGCTCCACACGGTAAAACCGCTCCGGTTCCAGCTCCAGATAACTCAGCACCGCGGGATGAATCCCATGCGCGAGCGCATAGGCTCTCCAGACCGGATAGTCCGCCTCCACCTCGAGCAGGCGCACGCGATCCATCGTCGCCGTGTCGAACTGCCGCGCCGACTGGTTGTACTGCGGCGGATTCCCCGCCGCCACGATCACCCAACCCTCGGGCAGCCGGTGCGTGCCGAACTGCTTGCTCTGCAGCAGTTGCAGCATCGCGGGCATCAGCGTCTCGGAGACGCAGTTGATCTCATCAAGGAGCAAAAAGCCTGTCTGCTGTCCGGTCTGCGCCATCCGGTCGTAGACCGCAGCGAGGATCTCGCTCATCGTATACTCCGTCGCAGAATAGGTTTTTCCGCCGTATTCCTTTTCGCGGATCAATGGCAGACCGAGTGCGCTCTGCCGCGTGTGGTGCGTCATTGTGTAGGCCACGAGACCCGTGCCCAGTTCCTCGGCCAACTGCGACAGGATCGCCGTCTTGCCGATACCCGGCGGCCCGATCAGCAGCAGCGGCCGCTGCCGGAGCGCCGGGATACAGAGCGCGCCGTCCGCGTCTCGCTCGGTATAGGCCAGATAGGTTCTTCGAAGGGTTTCCTTCGCCTGTTTTATATCCATCGCTCTTCGCTCCCTGGTTTCTCCGCGTCCAGCACGAGCGTCTTCGCCCAGCGCGGGATATTGATGTCGTCACAGCGGTATTGCAGCATTACAAACGCCGCGGGATAGGGAGGAGGTTCCTCCGGGAAGACGCCGTAGCCGTCCGTGAAGTAGAGTACGCCGCCCAGCCGCTCCAGACTTCCATCTTCGATCAGCCGGTCGACATGGCGAAAGGCCGGACGGAAATCTGTCCCGCCGCCGCCATAGAGCTCCAGATGCTCCAGATACCATTGAAATTCGTCCAGGTTTGTCACCAGAGCGTCCTGCTGCACCTCACAGTCGCATTGCAGAATGTGCAGCCGGAAACGGTCAAAAAACAGCCGCTCGCGGCAGAGGATGTCCCGCACCGCGCTAAGGAACCACGCGCAGAGTCCGCGCGAACAGGAGGCTGACGTGTCCAGCACGATCACCATTTCGTGCAGCTTCCGCTCTTCGGAGTACTCCAGCGGCTCAATCAGCGGCATACCCTCGTAGTGCTCCATGCCGTAGGCGTACCACGAATAGGCAAAGTCTGCGTCGTTTACGTGTCGGTTTTCCCGCACCTCGGAAAATTCGCGCAGCAGCGCCGCAAACCGCGCCTGATTGTCCGGCAGCTCGGGCAGGCTTAGCTTCTGATGCGCTGTGCCGGAGCCGATCCTCGGCTGATGCGTCCGCATCATGGGGCGGAGCTTCCCCTCCTGCCGTTTCCACGCGGCGGCCAACCCTTCGCCGGACGCCCCGGCTCGCTGCTCGCGCTGCGCGGCGGCAGACCAGTATGCGTGGCTGTCGCGCCGAAACGCTTCGCGCAGCTCGTCCTGCGCGATCGGGCAGTCCCCTTCCAGCCATGCACAGACGCATCGCGCCGAATAGGCCGCGCCGTCGCCGCAGGCATAAAACGCCTTTGCGTACAACCCTTCCAGCGGCTTGTCCAGCAGACGCAGACGCAGGAACTCCGCAGCCATGTCGCACGCCAGATCCCAGCGCGCTGCGTCGCGCCGCCCGCGCGTCCACGGGTGACCCAGCATCGCGTGCAGCACGCTGTGCAGCAGCACATCCTCCGCGTCCGCAGCCGCGAACCAGTCCGGCGGGGCGAAGAATGCCCGCCCATCCGTGCCAGGCTTTTCGCCCGGCGCCCAGTCCAGCAGGCCGAGCGGCACAGCCAGCACTGGCCGCCGCCGGGTCAGTCTGCCGCGCAAACGCTGGAACGCCGTATTCCCGTCCACTGTGCCGCCTCCTTCGCCATTTTTCTCCCTTCAGTATAGCATCCGTGCCTCAAAAGCGGAAGCAGAATTTTGCTGCGGTGCTGCGCAATGCGGTTTCTTTGGCGCGGAAAAAGACACAAGGAGCGGACAAAGAAGGGATGGGGATGATTGCAAATGGATGGGAACTATGCTAAAATAGTGCCACTGAAAAAAGGAGGGACGGCCTTGTTTTATGTAGTTCTCTCGCTGTTTGCGGCGGCAATTGTGGCGGTCGACCAATGGACGAAGGCACTGGCAGCCGCGCAGCTTACGGATTGTGTCGATGTGCTAATTCCCGGCTGGCTTCAGCTCCACTATATTACAAACGATGGTATGGCGCTGAGTATGCTGCGCGGCGGACGCTGGCTGTTTGTGGCGCTGACGTTTGTCTATTTTGTGTTGATTATCTGGGTGATTGCCAAAAAATATATCACAAAAAAGCCGGAGCTATGGTGCATTGCGGCGATTACCGGCGGCGCAATCGGCAATCTGATTGACCGCATCCGCACGGGACAAGTTGTCGATATGATCTCGATTCCGTGGTTCTCGACGTTTAATGTTGCGGATATTTTTATCACATTCGGCGCGATTATCCTTGTGCTCTATATTTTGATTAAGGATCGGGAGTTCCTCTCGGAATCGCCGAAAAAGGACAAGCACCATGACGCTGACGCTGAAAAGTGACGGTTTGCGGCTCGATGCCGCGCTGGCGGAATGCCTGCCGGAGCTGAGCCGCAGCGCGGTACAGAAGCTTCTGGAGGCGGGCGCTGTCACGCTGGACGGAACGCCGGTAAAAAAGAACGCGAGGCTGCCGGCTGGGACGGTGCTGGAGGTGGCGCTGCCGAAGCTGCGCGAGACGGAGAACCTTGCGCAGGACATTCCGCTGGATGTGGTCTATGAGGATGACGACGTGATTGTTGTCAACAAGCCGAAGGGACTTGTTGTGCATCCGGCACCCGGCCACGCGGACGGGACGCTGGTCAACGCGCTGCTGCACCATTGCGGCGACTCGCTTTCCGGCATTGGTGGGGAGAAACGCCCCGGAATTGTCCACCGGATTGACAAGGATACGTCGGGACTGCTGATTGCGGCGAAGAATGATTTCGCGCACGCACATCTTGCCGCGCAGCTCAAGGATCACAGCCTTGCACGGACGTATGAATGTATTGTTTGCGGAAACATCCGCGAGGATTGCGGCACGATCGACGCACCGATCGGCCGCGATCCCGGAAACCGCAAGAAGATGGCGGTTACGGAAAAGAACAGCCGCAGTGCGGTGACGCATTGGGAGGTGATCGCCCGCTATCCGGGGTACACACATATACGCTGCAAGCTGGAGACCGGGCGGACGCATCAGATTCGCGTCCATCTCGCGTGGCGGAATCACCCGATTCTGGGCGATACGGTCTACGGACATAAAAAGCCGGAGCTTGGGATGGAGAGCCAATGTCTTCATGCGCGGGAGCTGACATTCGTTCATCCGCGAAGCGGAGAACGGATAACCGTGCAGTGCGAGCTGCCGGACTACTTTCGGGAAGCTTTGCAGAAGCTCGAAAACAGAACATAAAACAGCACCCGCATGGCGATCATGCGGGTGCTGTGCTTTATAGCGTTTCCGGAAAGGGCGGCATCCAATGCCCGAATTTATAGTAGAGCAGGAACAGAATGCTGGCGACAATCCACGTGGTTGGATAGCAGAGGGACACGGTATAAATACTCAGATGCGGCAGCGTTACGGCATAGAGCAGCGTCATGCGCAGAACGCTGACACCGAAAAATGTGATGAGCGCCGGTTTCAGTGCGTTGCCCACGCCGCGCATGACGGCAGAATAGGTCTCGACCACGGAGAACAGCACGTAGAACGGCGAGAAACAGAGAATAAATAGATTTGTCTGGCGCAGGACTTCCAAATCCGTACTGAAAAGCTGCGACGTATAGTGGCGAAGCGACACTACGATGACAGAAAACAGAGCGGAGATGGCAATGTGCAGCAACAGGCCGGCACGCGTGCCGGCGCGGATGCGCTGTTCGTTCCGCGCACCGTAGTTCTGCCCGATAAATGTCATCACAGCAATGCCGATTGCACCGGAAATCGGCCAAAAGACACCGTCGACCTTGCCGCAGATCGACCACGCGGCGACAGTATCCGTCCCCATCAGATTGACGGCTTTCTGGACGAAGATATTGGCTGCATTGTAGAGAATACTTTGCAGACCAGCCGGCAGACCGAGCCGAACCATCTGCCAGAGCAGCGAACGATCCGGTTGGCGCAGGGCGCGCCAGTGCAGACGGCAGGCATCGGTGCGGCGTGACAGGGAATGCAGCACGAAGGCGGCGCAGATGAGCTGCGACAGACTGGTTGCAATGGCGGCACCGGCGACTTCCATATGCAGCACGGCGACAAACAGCAGATCGAGTACGATGTTGACCATCGTGCAGAGAATCAGGAAATAGAGCGGGCGGCGGCTGTCGCCTACGGCGCGCAGAGCGCTGCTGCCCATGTTGTAGATCATCGAGGGGATCATGCCGACATAGTACCACTGCATATAGTCGAGAGAGTAGCGCAGGGTATCTGCCGGCGTTTCGAGCGCAAGCAGCAGCGGACGTGCGGTGACGATGCCAAGCAGCATCATCACCGCGCCAATGCCGGTGGCGAGCAGCCGCGAGGTATGCACGGCGCGGCTGACGCGCTCCGGTTCATGGGCGCCGTGGTGCTGGGAAACGATGATGGCCGCGCCGCTGGTCAGGCCGACGAAAAAGTTCAGCAGCAGCGCGATGATGGCGACCGCCGAGCCGCCCACGGCGGCCAGCGCAGTAGTGCCGACGAACTGGCCGAGTACGACGGCGTCGACCATGGAGTAAAGCTGCTGGAGCAGCGTCCCGGCCATGATCGGCAGGGCAAAGCGCAGCAGCTCCGGCAATACGGGGCCGTGCAGCAAATCCGGCTCACGCGAACGTGCCATGCCATCACATCCTTCCTCAAAACAGGCGTAGTTTGTTTATCATAGCGCGTTTTCTGCATTTTTCAACCCCTAATCGGAATCTTTTTTGAATTGTTGCTTGACTTTGCAAAACAGCCTGTGCTATAATCGCACTGCTCATCGGAGGGTCATACATAATTTGGCTGGATAAGATGTCGGGAAGGCGCTTCCCGGGATTTTGTCCGGCTTTTATTTATATCAGGAGGGACTATGAAGGAAGGGAACTTTACCAGCGGTAAAATTCTGGGGCCGCTGCTGAAATTTGCGCTGCCGGTACTGCTGGCACTGTTTTTGCAGGCGATGTATGGTGCAGTCGACCTGATGGTTGTCGGTAAATTTGCCGATACAGCGGATATTTCCGGTGTTTCAACCGGCAGTCAGCTTATGCAGATGGTCACATTTGCAGTATCAAGTCTGGCGATGGGGCTGACCGTCCTCATCGGTCAGCACATCGGGGAGCGCCAGCCGGAAAAGGCGGGAGGGATCACCGGCAGCGGGATCTGCCTGTTTGCAATTGTCGGCGCGGGATTGACTGTGCTGCTCCTGCTGCTGGCATCGCCGCTGGCGCGGCTGATGCAGGCACCGGAGGAGGCCTTTGGCGAAACGGTGGCCTATCTGCGGATCTGCGGCGCGGGGACGCTGTTTATTGTGGCGTTTAATGTGCTTGGCAGCATTTTCCGCGGGATTGGCGACGCCAATATGCCGCTGATTACGGTGGCAATTGCGTGCGTGGTGAATATTGCAGGGGATTTGCTGCTCGTTGCCGTCTGCAAAATGGGTGCGGCGGGCGCTGCAATTGCGACGGTTGCGGCGCAGGCGATCAGCGTACTTGTATCATTGCTGCTCATTGCGCGGAGAGAGCTGCCATTCCGACTGCGCCGCGCGGATATTCGGCTTGAATCGAAGCAGACCGGCGCGATTTTGCGGGTGGGGATTCCGCTTGCGGTGCAGGATTTTCTTGTCAGCGTATCGTTTGCCGTGATTTTGGCGATTATCAACAGCCTTGGCCTGACCTATTCCGCCGGGATCGGCGTGGCTGAGAAGATCTGCGCGTTTATTATGCTGGTGCCGTCGGCTTATATGCAGTCGATGTCGGCGTTTGTGGCGCAGAATATCGGCGCGGGCCGCCCTGACCGCGCGAAGCAGGCGCTCCGCTGCGGGATTCTGACCGCTGTTGCGGCGAGTCTCGTGCTGGCCTACGTCTCCTATTTCCACGGCACGGCGCTTGCGCAGATCTTTGCCAACGAACAGGCAGTTATCCTGGCGGCGGCGGACTACCTGCGCGCGTATGCGATTGACTGCGTCCTGACGAGCTTCCTGTTCTGCTTCATCGGCTATTTCTCCGGCCTGGGCAAGACGACATTTGTACTGATTCAGGGGATTGCGGGCGCATTTCTGGTCAGAATCCCGGTCTCGTTCTTTGCCAGCCGCCGGGCAGGCGCAACGCTGTTTCAGATCGGACTGGCGACACCGATGTCGACCGTACTGCAAATCCTGCTCTGCGTTGGCTATTTGGCGCTGCTGCGCCGACGGGAGACGCAGAAAAATCAAAAAGCGTAAGCAAAAAAGCTGCCGAAGGCAGCTTTTTTGCATCTATGCGAGATAAAACGTCAGTGCGCTCAGAAAATTTGCAGGATATATCCTTTGAGATAGAGCGCCTGCTCGGCCAGCAGCGAGGCTGGATGGTCGCGCGACTGTATCAGCGTCTCGAGCAGACGTGCGTCGCGTCCGGCGTCGAACGCCGCTTCGCGCAGCATTTTGAGAAACAGCTCCGGTGTCATAAACTGGCTGCACGAGCACGTGACAAGGATACCGCCCGGCTCAGCCATCTTCATGCACCGCAGGTTCAGCTCTTTATAGCCGCGGTACGCGCCCTCAACAGCTTTGCGGCTCTTGGCAAAGGCGGGCGGGTCGCAGATAATGAGACCATAGCTGCGCCCTTCGTCGGCATAGGCCTTGGCCAAGTCAAAGACGTTGGCCTGCGTGGTGGTCAAGATGTTATCCACACCGTTGCGTGCGGCATTGCGTCGCACGAGCGCCAGCGCATCCGCAGAGACATCGACAGCTTCAACCGCCTTTGCACCGTAGAGCGCGGCGTGGATGGAAAAGCCGCCGGTGCAGCAGCAGAGATCGAGCACGGACTGATCCTTCGCGTAGGGTTTCAGGCGGCCGCGGTTTTCCTGCTGGTCGAGAAAATGGCCGGTTTTTTGACCGGTTTCAATGCTGACGAGCATTCTGGCGTCATGCTCCTGAATTTCGATTTCATCAGGAACCGTACCGTAGACGCAGCGCTTGCACTGCGGGAGGCCTTCCTTTTCACGAACGGCGACGTCATCGCGTTCGTAGATGCCCCGCGGGTGAAAGAGATCAACGAGGATGGCGATGATGTCATCCTTCCAACGCTCCATGCCGCGCGAGACAATCTGGAACGAGAGGCAATCGGCAAATTTGTCAACGGTCAGGCCGGGCAGACCGTCCGACTCGCCGAACACAACCCGACAGGAATTCTCAAAGCCGAGCATCCGGCGGACGCTCCATGCCCGCTCGATGCGGCGGCGGAAGAAATCGCGGTCGATGATCTCGTCTTCGTCGCGCGTCAGGACACGAACGGTGATCTTCGATTTGGAATTGAAATAGCCTCGTGCGGCGAAGCGCATCCGGGAGTCCAGCACGTCGACAATGCCGCCATCTTCGCAGACGTCGTCGGCCCAGTCGAGCTGATTTTCAAAAATCCACGGCTTTCCGGCGCGGACGCCAACCTCCTCGCCGCGCCGCAGGCAGACCTTCGGATACGTCATGGCTGCACCTCCTGTCTGACTTCAGTGGATTTACGGTCGAGCTGCCGGAAGATATTGCGGAGTGTGACCAGCGCGACGATCGCGAGGAACAGCTCCGCGATCAGCTCTGCATAGGCGATGCCGTAGGGCGGGAAGAAGCGGTTGAGCAGAATGAGCAGCGGGATCTGCAAAACGACCTTGCGCAGCAGCGCGAACAGCAGCGCACGGCCGCCCATGCCGCAGGCGTTGAAGACGCTGCTGACAATCAGAATATCAATGGCGAAGAAGGGAAGACCAAGACTGAGTCCTCGCAGATAGTGCGTGCCGTATTCGATGATTGTGTCGTTCCGGATGAACAGGCGAACGACCTGCGGCGCGAAGACGCAGAGCAGCGCGGCTACGGCGGCGACAAAGGCGACGGCGATGCGAAGCCCATAGCGCACGGCGGCCTTCAGGCGTTCGGAATTGCCGCTCGAATAGTTATAGCTGACAAGCGGCATCAGGCCGAGAGCAATGCCCATGGCCGTGTAGAGCGGAACAAGGTAGACCTTGTTGGCGATGCCCATAGCCGAAACGGCTTCGGAGCCATAGGCCGTAGCAAAGCGGGTGAGCACGGCGAGGGAGATAACGTTGAAAAGGTTTTGAAGCGCAGACGGAATGCCGATAGAGAACACACCGCGCGAAACTTCGCGCGAGACGCGGAACTGCTTCGGGTTCAGGCTGACGATCGTCCGACCGCGGCGGACGCAGATCAGGATCAGAAAATAGGCGCACGCGACACAGTTGGAGAGGAACGTCGCGCAGCCGGCACCGGCCGCGCCCATGTTCAGACCCCACGGCAGGATGAAAAATGGGTCGATGAGAATATTCAGGAAGCAGCCGCACATCGTGCCGATACTGGCATGGACGCTGCTGCCCTCTGCGCGGACAAAATAGGCGAGCACGACATTTAAAATTGCGGGCGCGGCACCAAGGCTGACGGTCCAGTGCATATAGGCTGCCGCTGCGTCATGGTTTTCTGCGGAAGCGCCGAGCGATGCGAGCAGCGGACGCTGAAAGACTGCGGCCAGCACGGAGAACAGCACACCGCACAGCAGCGAGCACCAGAAGCCAAACGATGAGCAGCGCTGCGCGGTTTCGGCATCTTTGCGGCCGAGCGCGCGGGACATCATGCTCGAGCAGCCGGTGCCGAACAGGTTGTTGACGGCGTTGAACGCCAGCAGCACCGGGGCGGCAAGCGTGACAGCTGCGTTTTGAATGGGATCGTTGAGCAAGCCGACAAACCAGGTGTCAGCCAGATTGTAGAGCAGCGTGACCAGGATCGACGCCACCGTGGGTACAGCCAGTGTTAATACGGCCTTGGGGATCGGCATGGACTCAAACAGCTCTGTTTTGTCGGTTTTCTTACGCATGACGGTGATCCTTCCTGATCGCAAAACTGTGGAGACAGAGAAAGCGGCTCCTTTCGGAGCCGGATGCATACTGTACGGTAGAGCTTGGGGTGCATCTGATCGTCAGTTTTCAGATACACCCCAGGGCACATCTGAAAACGCCCAACGCACCCGGACAGCAGGCCTTTTCGCGCTGCGCCGCGTCATTTTTTCTTGAAATACGTCGGTATTCCTGCGAAAAAATGTTTTGCCAAGCGCAAAAAATCCTTGCTGCCGGTCACATTGCCAGTTTTCAGATACACCCTAGAGAAACTCGGAAAATTCCGCGACAAACTCACGCTGCGCAAACTCACGCAGCGTTTGGCAGTAGCGGGTGTAAGCGGCAAGAAGCGCTGCACCCTGCTCGGTAAGCTGCGCGCCGCCGCCGTGCTTGCCGCCGGTGGTGGAGTGCAGGAGCTTAAAGCCGAGCTTGTCCTCTGCGGTTTTCAGAATTGTCCAAGCCTTGGAGTAGGCCATGCCCATCTGCATGGCGGCCGCGCGCAGCGAATGGCAGCTCTGCACGAGCTGCATCAGCGTTGCCACGCCGGGGCCGAAGCATTTCTCGTCCGTGAAAAGACGGACGGAAAGCACAGGATGTAATGTCTGTTCCATACTTCTATTTTACCGGAAAATTCGCCATTGTCAACAAAAACCGGAACAGCTTGACGGGCGTGTCCGGTGCATGATATGCTAGGGTGTATCTGAAAGATCCCAATGCACCCGGACAGCGGGCCTTTTCGCACTGCACCGCGGCATTTTTTCTTGAAATACGTCAGTATTCCTGCGAAAAAATGTCTTGCTCAGCGCAAAAATTCCTCGCCGCCGGTTTTCAGACATACCCTAAGACCAGAAATGAGGTGGGAGCGTGGAGCTGGCGAAGGCGCTGGAGATCCGGCGGGGCGTGACGGCGATCATTGGCAGCGGCGGCAAGACGACGCTGATGCTGACGCTGGCGCGGGAGCTGTCTGCGGCGGCGCGGGTGATCGTTACGACGACAACGCATATCTATCCGCCGTCTGGGATGCGGTGCCTGATGCAGCCAAGCGCGGCAGAGATCGCAGAAGCGCTGGCAGAGCATCCGTGTGTCGCGGTCGGAAGCCCTGCAAGAGAGGGGAAGCTGGCGGCAGCGGAGATACCGATGGCTGTGCTGGCAGAGCTGGCGGACTATGTGCTGGTGGAAGCGGATGGCGCGCATGGGTTCGCGGCGAAAGCGCACGCGGACTATGAGCCGGTTGTGCCGCCGGAGGCGAATCAGACCATTCTCGTCTTTGGCCTTTCGGCACTGGGACAGCCGATTGCGGACTGCGTCCACAGGGCAGAGCTATTTGCTGCGCGATATGGGACGCCGAAAGGTACGCTGCTGACGCCGCAGCTTGCGGCAGAGTGTTTAAACGGTGACACGCCGCACACGCGGGTGCTGCTCAACCAGGCGGATACGCCGGAGCGCGCGGCACTTGCGCGGGAGATGTGCGGCTATTTGGCGGCGCCGACCTGTATTGCAGCGCTGCAGGGGGAGGGACTGATATGTTGATTTTGATTCGCGGTGCGGGGGATCTTGCGTCCGGTGTCGCGCTGCGGCTGCACCGCGCGGGATTGCGCGTGGCGATGACCGATTTGGAAAAGCCGACGGCCATTCGCCGGACGGTCTGTTTTTCGCAGGCAATTTTATTTGGTTCGGCGGAGGTGGAAGATGTGACGGCGGTGCGCGCCGCTACGCTGGAGGACGTGCGCGCGGCGCTGGAGAATGGGCAGATTCCGGTTTTGGCCGACCCGGCGGCGGACTGCCGCCACTGGCTGCGGCCGGACGTGCTGGTGGATGCGATCTTGGCGAAGCGGAACCTCGGGACTACAATTGACGACGCGCCGCTGGTCATTGCGCTCGGCCCCGGTTTTACGGCGGGCGTAGACTGCCACGCGGTCATTGAAACGATGCGCGGCCACACGCTGGGGCGCGTGATTTACGATGGTTCGGCGCTGCCAAATACGAATATTCCCGGCTTTATCGGCGGATTTTCAGGCGAGCGGGTGCTGCGCGCACCGGCGGACGGTATCTTCCGTCAGCGCCATGAGATCGGCGATCTGGTGCAGGAGGGCGAGATTGCAGGAGAAGTAAACGGCGAGCCGATGCGCTGCATGATCTCCGGTGTGCTGCGCGGCATTTTGGCGGATGGAACGCCGGTATTCAAGGGGATGAAGGCGGGCGATGTTGACCCGCGCGGCGAGAAGGCCAACTGCCGCACCGTTTCGGACAAGGCCAGCGCGATCGGCGGCGGCGTGCTCGAAGCGCTTTTGCAGCGGACGGACGCGCTCCGCGCGGTGCGTGGGAAGAATGTGTTGGAGGTCTGAAATGAAGCACTATCAAATGCTGCCGCAGGATACGATTCGGATTTTGCCGCCGGATTTTGACAATCCGGCCTATATCGAATTGATGTGCGAACGGACGATGATTTTCTTTCGGCTGGATGAACTGACGGACGTCAGCCTGCGGGAACACGTGCGTGTGGATAAAACCTTTGAGGATGCGCTCAGCTTCACCGGAAAAGATGCGCTGTTTGGTGCGGAATATCTGGTGCTGCTGCCGCAGTCGCATCCCTATTTTGCGGCATTCTCTGCGGCGCTCCGGCAGTATGTGCCGGAGATCGGGACGGCGGAATATCGGCCGCTGACCTGCGACCAGAACGGTCACCACGACGAATAGGGTGCGGCAATTCGGATAAACTAACCCCGTAAGGAACCGACGATTTATTCAGCGGTTACGTAAGGGGGATTGCCGCATGAAAAAACGCAAAAAGAAGCAGGCTCCGCTGGAAACTGTGGAGACGCCGAGCTTTGCAGACCCACAGGGGAGCTGGACGGGCGTTCCGCTCGACCCGACGGAGCTGCCGGTGCAGGACGCGGACGATTTATAAGAGAGCAAGGCGGCGGAAACGGCTGTTTCCGCCGCCAATGCGATGCTTTTTGAAATGCCGTGCTGTTGGACGGGAGCAACTGCGCTTTTTCCTGGTGTTTTTTCAAAAAACGGTTGTGTTACGCGGCACATCGTTGTATAATTTATCCGAACAACAGCGGAAGTTCCGCAAAAAATGGAGGTAATACATATGTTTACAAAGCTGATCGATGCACTGAAGGCAACCCGCCGCACGATCGTCTTTACCGAAGGTCCCGATGCCCGTATTCTGGAAGCGGCCGACCGCCTGATGAAGGAAGACCTGATGGATGTGATCCTGATCGGCAATGTCGACGAGGTCAAGGCCGCGGCTGCCAAGGGCAGCTTTGACGTTGCAAAGGCCACGATTATCGACCCGGCGACCTATCCGGAGATGGACGAGATGGTCAAGACCATGGTTGAGCTCCGCAAGGGCAAGATGAGCGAGGAGGATTGCCGCGCGGCGCTGGCCAAGGGCAACTACTTCGGCACGATGCTCGTCAAGATGGGCAAGGCAGACGCCCTGCTCGGCGGCGCGACCTATTCCACGGCAGACACGGTTCGTCCGGCACTCCAGCTCGTCAAGACCCGCAAGGGTGCGCATCTCGTTTCCTCGTCGTTCATCCTGTTCCGCAAGGATAAGGACGGCAACGATGAAAAGTATTGCATGGGCGACTGTGCCATCAATATCGACTATCCCGACACCGTCGACAAGACCACCGGCGAAGTCACCTTCTCCGGCGCGCAGAAGCTCGCGGAGGTTGCGGTCGAGTCTGCACGTACGGCGAAGTTCTTCGGCATCGAGCCGAAGGTTGCCATGCTGAGCTTCTCCACGAAGGGCAGCGGCAAGGGCGGCACGGTTGCACTGAGTCAGAAAGCCACCGAGATCGCCAAGGAGCTTGCTCCCGACGTTGCAATCGACGGCGAGATGCAGTTCGACGCGGCGGTTTCGCCGGTTGTCGGCCAGCTCAAGTTCCCGGGCTCTAAGGTTGCCGGCTATGCCAACACGTTCATCTTCCCGTGCATCGAGGCCGGCAACATCGGCTACAAGATTGCACAGCGTCTTGGTGGTTTCGAAGCCTACGGCCCGATTCTCCAGGGTTTGAACGCGCCGATCAACGACCTCTCCCGCGGCTGCAATGCGGAGGAAGTCTACAAGATGGCCATCATTACGGCTGGCATGGCATAAAAGGTTCAAGGTTCAGAGATTCAAAGGGGCTGCCTCTTAGTGGGACAGCCCCTTTTGGCATCAAGAAAAACGGTTATGCTTCGCTTTGCAGGAGCCGATGTCCTTAAATGTGTGGTGCGTGAGGAACTGGTGACCAATCCGTTTCGCCGTGTGGTATTTTATAATGGGAAAAACATAGACGAACTGCGGGAAGGCGATCTTCTGATGATTCGGGAGACGTTTTGGAACACGTATGAACATGACGACTTTATCAAACCGCTGAAGGACATCCGTGTCGCCGGAATTCTGCTGCACCACCGCTGCTGCAGCGGGCGGTTTCACCTGCAAAGCACGGTGTATATCAAAGAGGCGGATCTGCTGATGCGCGCCGGGAATGACGGCGAGCATCAGACTGCGCTGGTTGAAACGCTGCGTGCGCTGACGAGGACAGTTTCGCGTGGAACTTCTGATGCCGCAGGAGAAAAAAGGAAGTTTCAATATGGAAGTAGAAAGATATGAACAATATATTGATATTCTGCGGGAGGAGCTGATTCCCGCAATGGGATGCACAGAGCCGATCGCGCTGGCATATGCTGCGGCGGTTGGCCGGCAGGAGCTTGGCAAGGATCGTGAAGCGCTCTATCGTGCGCTGGCGCACAACGGAATGTGCGATACGGATGTGGAAATTCTGCGCCTGATGCTGGAGGACTGAGCGATGAAAGAAAAATATCAGGGAGCGCTCTGCATGGTGCTCTCGGCGCTCAGCTTTGCGATAATGCAGATTTTGATCGCAGTGAACGCGGGCGCGATTCCGCTGTTTGAACAGCTTTTTTTTCGCAATTTGATTGCGGCGCTGCTGGCGCTGATCGGCTTATGCCGCAACCATGTCAACCCGCTTGGAAAGCCGGAGAACCGGAAAATTTTGATTTTGCGGTCAGCTTCCGGGTATCTGGGAATGATGGCGCTGTTTTACGCGTCGGCGCACGCGGCGCAGGGCGACGTGGCGATTTTGAATAAGATGTCGCCGTTTGTCGTGACGCTGCTGGCGGCGATCTTTCTTGGGCAAACCGTGAAGCGGTATCATGTGCTGGCACTGGTCTGCGCGTTTGCGGGCGCGGTGCTGGTGTCGGGGCCGACGTTCCGCTCAAATTTCTTCCCGATTTTTGTGGCGATGCTGTCGGCGCTGTTTACGGGGGTGGCTTACACATCGGTCAGCGCATTGCGTGGACGCGAGAATCCCAATGTGATTATCTTCTTTTTCTCCGCATTTTCCACGATACTCAGCGCGATCGTTATGAGCTTCCACTTCGTGATGCCGACGCCGCTGCAACTGCTGGAGCTGCTTGGTATTGCGGCCTGCGCTTCGGCGGGGCAGTTTTTGCTGACACGGTCGTACACAATGATTCCGGCGTCGGAGGCGAGCATTTTCAACTACTCCGGGATTATTTTCTCGACACTGCTGGGCTATTTGCTGCTGAAGCAGAAGATTGCGCCGACCTCTTATCTTGGCGGCGCGCTGGTGCTGGCGGCGGGTGCGATTGTGTTTCTCGGACAGCGAAAAGAGCTTCGAAAATAAAACAGAACCCCGGCTTCTCTGGCGCAGGATGCGCCGGTGAAGCCGGGGCGGTTTTTTCAGGAAAATGGTTTCAGATACACCCTTGGGGAACCGATGATTCAATCGGCAATGGGTTCAAGAAGCACGCTGTTTGGCGCGGGGCAGGGCAGTGAGGAGGACGCTGAGCAGAAGCATGGAGGCGGCAACGCTGACCCAGCAGTATCCCATGTCGTAGAGCGGGAGACGCTTGCAGAGCGTGGTGAGCGCACCGAGCGGGATGCCGGCAGTATCGAGCGCGTAGATGACGCTGACGACGCCGGTGCCAGCAACAGTGAGCGGATAGGCGAAGCGGTTTCGCGTCCAGAGACCGTGGCTCAGACCGAGCAGAATGAGCACGATGGCGACCGGATAGATCGCGTTCAGTATGGGGATAGAGACGCTGAGGATGGCGCTGAGACCCTGATTGCAGACGAGAAACGAGAAGCCGGTGATGATCAGAACCCATGCCCGATAGGAGATTTTTTTGAACAGGACGGAGAAATACTGCGAGATGGAGTTGATCAGGCCGACACAGGTGGTCAGGCAGGCGAGCGTGAAGATGGCGGCGAGCAGGATGGCGCCTGGTGCGCCGAAAAGCTGATAGACGATACAGCGCAGCGTCCATGCGCCGTTCTCCTGGATGGCGTAGACGCCGGAGGAGCACATCCCCATATAGGAGAGCATGGCGTAGACGAGGGCGAGGATGGTTCCGGCGAAAACACCGGCAAGGACGGTGTGGCGCAGCCGGTCGCGCTTTTCCGTCAGGCCGAAGGTGCCGAGCGTGGTGGAGATGACAAGGCCGAAGTTCAGCGCGGCGATGGTGTCCATGGTCTGGTAGCCCTCGGAAAAGCCTTTGAGGAAGGGCGCGGAGGAATAGGCCGGCTGCGCAGCGGCGATGTCGACCGTGCCGCGCAGCAGGAAGCTCACAAACAGGAAAACCAGAAGAATCAGAAGGCTTGGCGTGAGAAAGTGGCCGATGCGGTCGACGAGCTTGCCGGGCGTCATGCACAGCCAGAGCGCAACGAGGAAGAACACCAGCGAATAGACCAGCATCCAGAGCTTGACGTTTGCACCGGCCGGGAGATAGGGCGCAACAGCCATCTCAAACGGCACGCTGGCCGCACGCGGAATGCCGAGACCGGGGCCGATGGAGAGATAGATCAGGACGGTAAATACAAGCGCAAAGTGGCGGCCGACCTGTTGGCCGAGACGGTCGAGACCGCCGAAGCGCGCGACGACCACGACGCCGAGCACCGGCAGGATGACGGCAGTCGCGAGGAAGCCGAGCATGGCGGGCGGCGTATGGCTGCCCGCATTCTGGCCGAGAAAGGGCGGGAAAATCAGGTTGCCTGCACCGAAAAACAGTGAAAACAGCATAAAGCTGATTAGCAGCATATGTTTTTTACTCAGTTTCATGTCTTTGTCTCCTTCTAAAAACAACAAAATAAAAAGACTCGTCTCAAATTGCTTTGAGACGAGTCTTGTCTATACACAAAAACCCGCGGTACCACTCAAATTGCGCGACAAGTCGCGCCACTTCGGACTCTAACAAGACCTAGGCACTGACGTAGCCTGCACGGAGAACCCTACTTGCACTGCTTTGGGGCACTCAGCTCGGAAGGGATGGGATTGGTTGATGCGATCCGCCGGGTTTCCACCGTCCCCGGCTCTCTGGGCGACCTGCGATCAGATCCGTCTTCGTCATCGCTTTTGCTATGCAATTATCGTTGCCATCATAGCATCTGCATGGGCAGTTGTCAAGAGCAGCGCAGAAATCAGACCTGAGGGGGCGGCATGGCGGATTCACGGCTGATAAGTTCCCGCAGAGGGAACCGATGATTCAATCGGCAAGCGTTTTTGACACAAATGATCGTTTGAAAAACGCGGGAATACTGACATATTTCGAGGAAACATGACGCGGTACACCGCAAAAAGACCCGCTGTCCGGGCGTGTTGGGAGGTTTCAGATACACCCTAGGCTCCGATGCTTTGGAATTTAAAGATCGAGCGGATGTCGTCGGCCAAGTATGCAACGGCCTCAGCTTTGTTTTGCTGACGGAGACTGTTGACAATTTTGAGATGAAGCTCCGATGGACGAAGAAGCGAAATATCTTCGCATCTTTCCCAATAAAACTGGAGATAGGCGCGCATGAGCGTATTGAGTGCGGTCTTTAACTGGGTGTAGATAAATTCGTTTCCGGAAAAAGAAACGAGGGTCAGATGGAAATTTAGCGAGTCATTCCAATACTCTATCGTATCTTTCTTGGAAAGATAGGAAAACTCGTTATCTACCAGGTCGGACAATGTGCAGATCTGCGCTGGCGTGATCTGCTCAAAACACTGTGAGAGACAGCCGCATTCCACCATGAGCCGGTATTGCACAATATCACGAATGTTCTGTTCGGTGTATCGAACGACCTTGTAGCCTTGACGCGGGATGCTGCGCAGAATCCCTTGGCTGCATAGATCAACAAGCGCTTCCCGCACGGGGGATTTGCTGATCTCAAGCTTATTACACAGATTTTTTTCGTTAATCAGGGATTCCGCAGGATATTCTCCTGTCATCACGCCATATAGAACGTGTGTAAATACCTGACTTTTTAGAGTTCTATCATTCATAAGGTTCCTCCGCTGGTCATCTCAGAAAACTAAAAAACACATTGCTTCAGAAAAGCATGACAAACATCATGTCCTAATATATGTATCATAATGTTCAAAACAAGTCAAGTTAATCTGAAATTTTTTATTTTTCCGTCAAAATGCTGAAAAATGAAAAATGTAAAAATAAAAAAATTGTTTTTGTGCTGATAATATCAGCTAAAATAACGATATTAGCAAGAATACAGAAAAAATATAGTATATTTTAGGTATAAAATGTGTGTAATTGACACATTGAAATGATTGTGATATGATCAAGTAGCGATGAGGGGCAAGCGTGTTCCGACTGACCGGGCAAGCATTCTGCTCCGCACACGATAATATTTTTGGAGGAGAAAAAATGAAAAGAATGATTAGTCTCCTGCTGGCCTGCCTGATGCTGCTGTCTGTGATGACGGCTTGCAGCGGCGGAAAAGAGCAGGAAAAGGCATCCGCGCAGGAAACGCAAACGGATGCATCGGAGACCGCAAGCAGCAGCGAACCGATCGTGATCTCAATGTGTGGCGCGATCACCGGCGATTACTCTGAATATGGCCTGGGCTATCAGGCTGCGACGAAAGTGCAGGTCGATAAGTGGAACGCTGCCGGCGGCATTGACGGCAGACAGATCGTGGTAAAGGAATACGACGAAAAGGGAGAAATTGAGGAGGGCGTTGCGATTGCGCAGAAAGTCGTGGTCGACAAAGACAACTACGGAATGGTCGGCCACTTCTGGTCCATTATGGAAGCTGGCCAGATTTATCAGGAATATGGCGTCCCGATGATTGGTCCGGCGGCCTCGACAATGGGTTTTACAGACATTGGCGATTACATTTTCCGCAATAATCCCACCATCAAGACAGAAACGGCCGCGATGCTGGAC
>CAKUJA010000012.1 GCA_934661135.1 uncultured Oscillospiraceae bacterium | reverse complement strand
ATCTTGATGATGGCGGTCAGGCAACATCCTACGGATACGGTACCACCTTACATCCTACACTGCACCCGTAGGGGCGGACGACTCTGTCCGCCCGCTTCTACGATTTTCCGTTGCATTTATGTTTGTGCTTGTAGGGGCGGATGCCCTCATCGGCTCTTATCACACCACGACTTTGCTGAAATCCCTATCAGAACGCCAGTTCCTTCTGACTGCCCGGCAGGGTGATGTTATCCCTGTGGAGGTTACAAGCAAAAACAGGACGCCGTCAGACGACAGCGTCCTGTTTACTGCTACGATTAAAGAGCCTTCTTAGCGGCCTCGACCAGCGCTTCGAAAGCGGCCGGATCGGAGATCGCCAGCTCGGAGATCGCCTTGCGGTTCATCTCAATGCCAGCCTTCTTCAGGCCGTTCATGAAGCGGGAATAGTTGATGCCGAACGGAGCGACAGCCGCAGAAATACGGGCGATCCAGAGCTGACGGAACTCACGCTTCTTCAGCTTACGGCCAACGTATGCATATGCACCGGACTTATAGACAGCCTGTTTGGCCATCTTAAAGTGGCGGGACTTGGAACCCCAGTAGGACTTTGCCAGCTTCAGGGTCTTATTTCTTCTTTTGCGCGTCATCATTGCGCCCTTAACTCTTGCCATTATTGAATCCTCCTATGTTATCAGTCCGCCCTGCAATTATTTGTAGGGAATCATTTTCTTGACGGTATCTTCCACGGTCACGTCGGCGTAGCCGTTCTTGCGAAGGTTACGGGTGCGCTTGGTGGTTTTCTTCGTGAGGATATGGCTCTTGAAGGCGTGCGCTCTCTTGACCTTACCGGTCTTTGTCAGATTGAATCTTTTCTTCGCGCCGCTATGGGATTTCAGCTTAGGCATAGTGGTTCTCCTTCCGTTTGTTGCGTTTTTGCGAGTTTATTTGGGATTTTTGGGACTCAGGAACATGGACATATTACGTCCTTCGAGCTTCGCGTCCTTGGCGACGGTTGCCAGCTCTGCGCAATCTTCGCCGAATTTCTTCAGCAGATCGGCGCCGAGCGACGTGTGTGCCATCTCACGGCCGCGGAAGCGAACGGTAACTTTAACTCGGTTGCCATCTTTCAGGAACTTCATGGCGTTCTTGACTTTGGTATTGAAGTCGTTGGTATCGATGCTCGGGGACATCCGGATTTCCTTGACCTCGACGACGTGCTGGTTCTTTTTCGCTTCTTTTTCCTTTTTCAACTGTTCAAAGCGGAATTTGCCATAGTCCATGATCTTGCAGACCGGAGGAACGGCATTCGGAGCAATTTTGACAAGATCCAGCTCCTTTTCCTCGGCAAGCGCAAGCGCGGCAGCCGACGTCATGATACCAAGCTGATCGCCATCAGCTCCGATCACGCGAAGCTCCTTGTCACGGATCTCCTCGTTGATCTGATGTTCTAATTTACCGATGATAAAGCACCTCCAAATGCAAAGTGCGGATGCCGCAAGGCACCCGCACATAACTTCGCACCGACTCCCAGATGGGAGGTGAAAAGATATGAACCTCTTTGCTTTCGCTGGAGGTGAGGGTTGCCAATCGGCTCCTTCTTTGTTTTCTCCGCATATTATAGCGGGGAAATTTCCTGTTGTCAATACAAATTTCAAATTTTCAGGCGGTTTTCTGCAAATACCACGCAATCAGCAGATCGGCGACCTCACCGTAGGACTGCACGCCGGATTCCTCGTCGAAGGCCTTCAGGTAGGCGTCATTGACCTTCTGCGCCGCGTCCTGCACCTTGCCCTCATATTTGGCATAGTGCTCGTTTGCGGCGTTCGCGTCTGCACGGACACCTGCGGCGACAGTTTCCCAGATGCTTGCTGCGGCGCTGCGGTCGACCTTGGCGAGGGCGTTGTTGCAATAGATATAGGCTGCGAACGCACCGGAATAGCGGAAGTCATTTTTCGGATTTTCCATACAGGCGAGGTAGGCGCAGAAATTTGCCTCGTCCTCGGCGGCGACAGCCTGCCGATGGGCGATTTCGTGGCACATGGTAAACGGAATCCACGCTTCATAGGTATCCTGGTTCACACAGCTCTCGCCCGTGAAGCAGATAAAAATGCCGGTTGTGCCGAGCTGACTGAACAGCCGCCAGGAGAGTAGGGACTTGACCGGATCGGTCGCGCCGTCGAACTGCGGATAGACGCTTTGCAGCGAGGTATAGCCGTCGCCGGACTGCTTGGCAAGCGTCTGGAACTCTGCAAACTGCGCGCGGCCGTCCTCGTCACGCGAGACGGTGCCGGCAAGACTGGTGGCCTGCGCGGCATAGTAGTTCGTGGCGGCGATCAGCTCCTCCTTGCTGTATTCGCGAACGTCTAGCCCGAGCGTTTCTCCGATGCCGGGGGCAAAATGATTCAGACCCCAGAGCGCCACAAACAGGAACACCGCGACCGAGAGCGCGAGAATCACACCGGTTAGCCAACTGAAAAATCCGCGGTGCTTTGTGAATATACAAATGAATGTATAAAGAAACCAGAGTGCCGCAAGAACCGCAAGAACCTCCCACAGCGCGATCGGCAGCAGCGCCGACACCGAAGAGAGCGCCGCAAGCGCCTTGCGCGACCACGCAGGATAGAACGAAAAGACGATCTGCGGCGCAAACTTTGCCGCCGCAGCCATCAGACCGGTTAAAATCAGAAAAATTGCGGACAAAATCGCCCGCCCGATGGCTTTCATGGGACACGCATCCTTTCCTGAGAGGAGTTTCACACAAGTATAGCACAATTCCGGAAAAATAGAAACTGAATTTTGCGGCGTAGTTGACTTTGGAGCAGTTTTTATTATAATAAGAACGTTATAGCGAAAAATACTCGTCGGAAGGACGGATGAATGATGAAAAACAGCGAAAAAACGATGGATAAGATCATCGCACTCTGCAAAAACCGCGGCTTTGTGTTCGCCGGATCTGAAATCTATGGTGGCTTGGCTAATTCGTGGGACTACGGACCGCTTGGCGTCGAGTTCAAGAACAATGTGAAAAAGGCGTGGCTGAAGAAGTTTGTGCAGGAAAGTCCGTATAATGTCGGCCTTGATGCGGCAATCATTATGAACCCGCAGACGTGGATCACGACCGGCCATGTATCCAGCTTCTCTGACCCGCTGCTCGACTGCAAAGCTTGCAAGGCGCGTCACCGCGCGGACAAGCTGATCGGCGAGGAGCACCATGAGGTCAACGTCGACGCGATGAGCTTCGACGAGATGGATCAATTCATTGCCGAGCACGAAGATATTGTATGCCCGGTCTGCGGCAAGCATGACTTCACGCCGATCCGCAAGTTCAATCTGATGTTCAAGACCGCCATCGGCGTCACTGAGGATTCGTCCTCGACCTGCTATCTCCGCCCGGAGACTGCGCAGGGTATCTTTGTGAACTTTGCCAATATCCAGCGCACCACGCGCCGCAAGCTGCCGTTCGGTGTCTGCCAGGTCGGTAAGGCGTTCCGCAACGAGATCACACCGGGCAACTTCACGTTCCGTACCCGCGAGTTCGAGCAGATGGAGTGCGAGTTCTTCTGCAAGCCGGGCACCGACCTCGAGTGGTTCGCCTACTGGAAGGAGTACTGCGTCAACTGGCTGAAATCCCTCGGCATCCATGAAGAGAATCTCCGCCTGCGCGACCACGAACCTGCCGAGCTGGCGTTCTACTCCCGTGCCACGACGGATATTGAATATGCGTTCCCGTTTACCGATTGGGGTGAGCTGTGGGGCATTGCCGACCGTACTGATTATGACTTGAAGCGCCATCAGGAGGCATCCGGCAAGGATCTGACCTACTTCGATCAGGAGACGAACGAGCACTATATCCCGTATGTCATCGAGCCGTCCCTCGGCTGCGACCGCGTGGCGCTCGCATTCCTCTGCGAAGCATACGACGAGGAGGTTATCGACGCGGAGAAGAACGACGTGCGCGTTGTGCTGCATCTGCATCCGGCGCTCGCACCCTACAAGGCAGCCATTCTGCCGCTGAGCAAAAAGCTGGCCGAGCCGGCGAAAAAGATCCTCCAGGATCTCTGTGGAGACTTCATGCTCGACTACGACGAGACCGGCTCCATCGGCAAGCGCTATCGCCGCGAGGACGAGATTGGCACACCGTACTGCATCACGGTCGATTTTGCAACCGTCGGCGATGAGAAAACCCCGGCGGATCACGCGGTTACCATCCGCGACCGCGACACCATGGAGCAGGTGCGTGTCCCCATCGCGGAGCTGAAAACATGGCTGGCTGAGCACACAAAATTCTAACAACGAACCACATAGGGCGTGCGCTGCACGCCCTATTTTACTATTACGTTCCGGGAGGATAGTTATGAAAGCAATTATTACGGTCGTCGGGCCGGATCGTGTCGGCATTATTGCTGAGGTCTGTACGCTGCTGGCGGAAATGAAAATCAGCGTCGTGGAGATCAGCCAGACGATCATGGAAAATACCTTCACAATGATTATGCTCGTGAAAAGCACCGAGGGCGCACCCGCGTTCGACGAGATCCAGAGCCGCCTTGCGGCCAAGGGCGAACAGATGCAGCTTGCCATTCGCATCCAGCGCGAGGATATTTTCTCGGCCATGCACACGATCTGAGGGTTGAGCCATGCTGAATCATTCTGATATTATGTCGACGGTCGAGATGATCGACCACCAGCACCTCGATATTCGTACGATCACGATGGGCATCTCGCTGCTCGACTGCGCAGATCCCAATCCGGCGCGCTGTGCGCGAAAAATCTATGATAAAATCTGCAAATCGGCAGAAAACCTTGTGCCGACCGGCTGTCAGATCGAGCGGGAGCTTGGTATTCCGATTGTCAACAAGCGCATTTCGGTCACGCCGATGGCGCTGGTTGCCGGTGCGTGCGAGACGGAGGACTTTGTTCCGTTTGCAAAGGCAATGGATGCCGCGGCAAAAAGCTGCGGCGTAGACTTCATCGGCGGCTTTTCCGCACTTGTCCACAAGGGGCGCACGTCCGGTGACCGGCGGCTGATTGCGTCAATTCCGCAGGCGCTTGCCGAGACGGAGCTGGTCTGCGCGAGCGTCAATGTTGCCACGACGAAGGCCGGCATCAATATGAATGCCGTGCGCCAGATGGGGCAGATCGTCAAGCAGACGGCGGAGCTAACGCGTGACCGTGAGGGCTTTGGCTGCGCGAAGCTCGTGATTTTCTGCAACGCCGTCGAAGATAATCCGTTTATGGCCGGTGCATTCCACGGTGTCGGCGAAGCCGAACGCGTCATCAATGTCGGCGTTTCCGGCCCCGGCGTAGTCTATCACGCCCTGCAGAGCGTCAAGGGCGCGCCGTTTGATGAAGTTGCCGAGACGATCAAAAAGACGGCCTTCCGCATTACGCGCATGGGGCAGCTTGTGGCGCAGGAGGCGTCGCGCCGGCTGAAGGTGCCGTTTGGCGTGGTCGATCTTTCCTTGGCGCCGACGCCCGCAGTTGGCGACAGCGTCGCGCGTATTTTGGAGGAAATGGGACTTGAGGTCTGCGGCACCCATGGGACGACGGCGGCGCTTGCACTGCTGAACGACGCGGTGAAAAAGGGCGGCCTGATGGCATCCAGCTCGGTCGGCGGTCTGTCCGGCGCGTTCATCCCGGTCTCGGAGGACGAGGGGATGATCGCTGCGGCCGAGTCGGGCGTGCTGACACTGGAAAAGCTCGAAGCAATGACTTGCGTTTGTTCCGTCGGCCTTGACATGATCGCCGTCCCCGGCGACACGAGTGCGGAGACGATCTCAGCGATCCTTGCCGACGAAGCGGCCATCGGCATGGTCAACTCCAAGACCACGGCCATCCGCCTGATCCCCGTGCCGGGCAAGAGCGTAGGGGAGACGGTCGAATTCGGCGGTCTGCTTGGCTCCGCGCCGATTATGCCGGTGCATACGCAGTCTGCATCTGCGTTCATTGCGCGCGGCGGCCGCATTCCGGCGCCGATGCAAAGCCTGAAAAACTAGGGAATCTCTGAAGAAATCCCCGACCGCGGACGATGGATCTTTGCATTGAGCAAGACATTTTTTCGCAGGAATACTGACGTATTTCAAGGAAAAATGACGCGGAATACCGCAAAAAAGACCTGCTGTCCGGGTGCCTTGGGAGCTTCCGGATATACCCTGAGGATTCCACCCGAGACGGAGGAATCCCATGCCGTGTAAAAATTGTCCACCGCGGCAGCGGAAAAAAGCAGAAAACAGGACTGGAAATCCACAGCGGACTGTGCTATGATAGGTGCGGAAAGCAACACAAACGGACAACATAACGGTATGCAAATTCTGAAAACAACAGAAATGCAGACCGTGCCCAGAAAACAAAAAGGAAGGGATACACATGGAAAAAAGCAAACTGACGCAGCTAAAGCTGACGGCTGCGAAGGCCAGACTGCTGGCCGTTGAAATGGTGCATGACGCGGCGTCCGGCCATCCGGGCGGCTCGCTGAGCTGCATCGATGTGCTGACAGATCTCTATTTCAGCCAGATGCACGTGGACACGAAGAATCCGCAGAACCCCGATCGTGACCGTTTCGTCATGTCCAAGGGTCACTGCTCCCCGGCGCTGTACCCGGTGCTGGCGCTGCGCGGCTTCTTCCCGGTGGAAAATCTGAAGATGTTCCGCCGCATCGACGGCCATATGTCCGGCCACGTGGAAATGCACTACAACCCCGGCGTTGATATGTCCACCGGCTCTCTGGGGCAGGGTATCTCCGTTGCCGTCGGCATGGCGCTGGCCGGCAAGCAGCGCAAGAAGGATTACCGCGTCTACGCGATCCTTGGCGATGGTGAGCTTGCGGAAGGTCAGGTTTGGGAAGCGGCGATGGCTGCCAACAAGTTCCATCTGGACAACCTCTGCGCAGTAGTCGACCTCAACGGCCTGCAGATCGATGGCACGACTGAGGATGTCATGCCGACCGAGCCGCTGGATCAGAAGTTCGAGTCCTTCGGTTGGCACGTAGTCAAGATCAACGGCCACGACTTTGCGCAGATCGACAAGGCGTTTGACGAAGCCGCTGCCACAAAGGGGCAGCCTACGATCATCCTGGCCAAGACCGTCAAGGGCAAGGGCGTGAGTTTTATGGAAAATCAGGCCGGCTGGCACGGTAAGGCTCCGAATGACGAGCAGTTTGCGCAGGCAAAAGCCGAGCTGGAAGCTGCGATCAAGGAACTGGAGGGTTAAGAGATGGCAGAGAAAATTGCAACCAGAGAAGCCTACGGCAGAGCGCTTGCCGCACTGGCTGAAAAATATCCCGAGCTGGTCTGCTTTGACGCGGATCTGGCCGGCGCTACGATGACGAAGTTCTTCAAAGAAGCCTGCCCTGAGCGGTTCTTTGACATGGGCATTGCAGAGTGCGACATGGTCGGCGTTGCAGCCGGTATGGCAACCTGCGGCTTTAAGCCGTTTGTGAACACATTTGCCATGTTCGCAGCCGGCCGCGCGTGGGAGCAGGTGCGCAATTCCGTTGCGTATCCGCACCTGAACGTCAAGGTTGTCGGCAGCCACGGCGGTCTGTCCGTTGGTGAGGACGGCGCGACCCATCAGTGCATCGAAGATTTTGCAATCATGCGCGCGATCCCGGGGATGACTGTGCTCTGCCCGTGCGACGGCAATGAGATGCGTGCGGCTGTGGAAGCGCTCATCAATTACGATGGCCCGGCGTATATGCGCCTTGGACGTCTGGCGGTCGAGACCGTGACCGACTCCATCCCGGGTTACAAGTTTGAGCTTGGCAAGGGCGCGACCCTGCGCGACGGCACCGATGTGACGATCATTGCGGTCGGCATGAACGTCCAGATGGCGCTCAAGGCCGCCGATCTGCTGGCTGCGGACGGGATTTCGGCTCGCGTCATCGATATGCACACCATCAAGCCGCTCGACACCGAGCTGGTTCTGAAGGCAGCCAAGGAGACTGGTGCAATCGTCACCTCCGAGGAAGCCAACGTGCTGGGCGGTCTCGGCGCTGCTGTCGCCGAATTCCTGAGCGAGACCTATCCGATTCCCGTCGTGCGCCACGGCGTCAACGATGAGTTTGGCCGCAGCGGTAAGGCACCGCAGGTGCTCGAGGCCTATGGCATCACACCGGAAGGCATTGCGGAGAAGGCCAAGCAGGCGGTTGCCCTGAAAAAGTAATCTTCCAAGACGGAATTTGGCGCCCGGATCGTGTTCGATCCGGGCGCTTTTTGTTCCGGCAGTTCTCTCAGCAAAAAGAGCACAAAAACAGCGAACGAAAAAATGCATTTTTCGGAAAATTTATGCTTGTTTTTCAGAGATATGCTCACTATAATGGGATGCTGGAATAAAAAATGAGAGGAAAAAATATATGAGTACGTTACTGTCGCTGTCCGTTGCCATTCTGGCCGGTCTTTTGATGACGCGTGTATTTAAGCCGTTGAAGCTGCCCGCGGTCACAGCCTATCTGATTGCCGGCGTGCTGATTGGCCCATATTGCCTTGGTCGCCTTGGCATTGAGGGACTCGGCTTTACCAGCTATGAAAATGTGGAGCGCCTGTCGCTCATCTCTGAGGTTGCGCTGGGGTTTATCGCCTTCTCCATTGGCAATGAATTCCGGATGTCCGAGCTGAAGCATACCGGCAAGCAGGCTGCGGTTATCGGCGTTCTGCAAGCGCTGGCGGCAACGCTGCTGGTCGATCTTGCGCTGCTTGTCATTGCCGCGCTTACCGATGTGCTGACCGTTGCGCAGGCAATTACGCTCGGTGCCATTGCAACGGCGACCGCACCGGCTGCAACCTTGATGGTCGTCCGCCAGTATAAGGCGAAGGGGCCGCTGGTCGACATTCTGCTGCCGATCGTTGCGCTCGACGATGCTGTCGGCTTGATCGTGTTTGCCGTCTCGTTCGGCATTGCAAAGGCGATGAACGTCGGCGCGTTTGACATGGTATCCATTCTGGTCAATCCGCTGCTGGAGATCGTCTGCTCGCTGGCGCTCGGCGCGGTCATGGGTTGGCTGCTGACGCAGCTTGAAAAGCTGTTCAACTCCAATACCAACCGCCTGAACATGACGATTGCATTCGTATTCCTGACGGCGGCGCTTGCCATGCAGGAGATTGAGATTGGGCCGGTGAAAATCGGGTTCTCCTCACTGCTTGTCTGCATGATGCTCGGCACGGTGTTCTGCAATCTCTGCCCGCTGTCCGATGAGATCATGGCGAAGGCCGACCGCTGGACCAGCCCGCTGTTTGCAGCCTTTTTCGTCATTTCCGGCGCGGAGCTGGAGCTTTCCGTCTTTGCCGATAAGATGATCGTGCTGGTCGGTATTGTGTATATCGTGGCGCGTTCGCTCGGCAAATACCTCGGCGCGCATTACAGCGCCAAGCTCATGCACTGCCAGCCGACCATCTGTAAATACCTCGGCATTGCGCTGCTGCCGCAGGCCGGCGTCGCGCTCGGAATGTGCGTCACGGCCAAGGAGCTTGGCGCCGAGGGCGACCTGATCCGCAATATTACCCTGTTTGCAATCCTGATCTATGAGCTGGTTGGCCCGATGCTGACAAAGCTGGCGCTGATCGATGCCGGTGAAATCCAGCCGATGAGCGACGATGTGAAAAACCGCCGTCAGATCAACCTGGAAAACGCCAAAAAGAAGTAAAAAAACGAACCGCCCCGTGTGGATTGCACCCCATTTGTTAGACAACTAAGAAATGGGGTGCAGTTTACGTACTTCGGGGCGGTTTATGATTTCTTTTTTGCGCCTTTGGGCGTTTCGCCGCGCAGACGGATGATTTCGTCGCGCAGCACCGCCGCGTATTCGTATTCCATCATCTGCGCCGCCTTCTTCATCTGCACCTCGAGCTTTGCAATCTCGCGGTCGATTTCGGCTTTCGTCATTTTTACGCCGCCCTTGCCCTTGTGCTCCGGCACCGAAATCTCGTCGAGATCCCGGACAGATTTCACAATGGTCTTGGGCACGATGCCATGTTCTTCGTTATATCTTTGTTGAATCTGACGGCGGCGTGCCGTCTCATCCATGGCGCTGCGCATAGCCTGCGTGATTTTGTCGGCGTAGAGGATGACGCGCCCGCCTGCGTTTCGCGCCGCACGGCCGATCGTCTGAATCAGGCTTGTTTCCGAACGGAGGAACCCCTCTTTGTCGGCGTCCAGAATCGCAATCAGCGAAACCTCCGGCAGATCGAGACCCTCGCGCAGCAGGTTGATGCCGACGAGCACGTCAAACTTTGCCGTTCGCAGGTCGCGAATGATCTCGATACGCTCCATTGCGCCGATGTCAGAGTGCATATAGCGCACCTTGATGCCGTTTTCCTGCAAATAGCGCGTCAAATCCTCGGCCATCTTTTTCGTCAGCGTCGTGACAAGCGTCCGTTCGCCCTTGGCTGTCGTGGCGTTGATTTCGGCAATCAGATCGTCAATCTGTCCTTCAATGGGGCGGACAAAGACCTCCGGGTCGAGCAACCCGGTCGGCCGGATGACCTGCTCCGCAATCTGGCTGGCGCGTTCGCGCTCATAGTCCGCTGGTGTGGCCGACACGTAGATGGCCTGTCCAATTCGGTTCTGGAATTCGTCGAACATCAGCGGCCGGTTGTCGTAGGCCGACGGCAGACGGAATCCAAAGTCGATCAGCGATTTTTTTCGTGCCCGGTCGCCGTTATACATCGCGCGTACCTGTGGAAGCGTGACGTGGCTCTCGTCGACAAACAGCAGAAAATCGTCGGGGAAGTAGTCCAGCAGCGTCATCGGCGCGCTGCCCGGCGCACGCTCCGAAATAATCCGGGAGTAATTCTCGATGCCGGAGCAGTAGCCGAGTTCCTGCATCATCTCAATGTCGTAGTTGACGCGCTCCGCAATGCGCTGCGCCTCCAGAAGCTTATTGTGCTCCTGGAAAAATTTCACGCGTTCGTCGCATTCCCTGCGAATTTCACAGATCGCGCGTGCCATCTTCTCTTTTGTTGTGACGTAGTGGCTCGCCGGCCAGACCGGAATCGAGTTCAGCCGCCGAATCACCGCGCCCGTGACCGGGTTGATCTCGCTAATGCGATCAATCTCGTCACCGAAGTATTCTACGCGGATTGCGCTCGATGCCCAATATGCCGGCCAAAGCTCCACGGTGTCACCGCGCACGCGGAACATATTGCGCTCAAACGCGATGTCGTTGCGCTCGTAGCGGTCGTCGACGAGACGGCGCATCAGTTCTTCGCGCGGCAGCTCCGCGCCGGTTGTCAGGTTGATCATCATACGCTGGAAGTCGTCCGGCTCGCCGAGACCGTAGATGCAGCTTACGGACGAGACAACGATTACGTCCCGCCGCTCCAGCAGCGACGCCGTCGCCGCCAGCCGCAGCCGGTCGATCTCCTCGTTGATAGACGCATCTTTTTCGATGTAGGTGTCCGTGTGGGCAATATAGGCTTCCGGTTGGTAGTAGTCGTAGTAGGAGACGAAATATTCCACGGCGTTGTGCGGGAAAAATGCGCGGAACTCCGAGCAGAGCTGCGCGGCCAGCGTCTTGTTGTGCGCCAGCACCAGCGCCGGTCGGTTGCAGTTTGCGATGATGTTCGCCATCGTAAACGTCTTGCCCGAGCCGGTCACGCCGAGAAGCACCTGCTCCGGCAGTCCGTTTTTGACACCCCATGTCAGTTTTTCGATCGCCTCCGGCTGATCGCCGGTTGGCTTATAGTCAGAAACAAGTTGAAAATCCATCCGTTACTCCTTTCTGCCGCTTAGGGTGTATCTGAAAATGCCCAACGCACCCGGACAGCGGGCCTTTTTTTCTTGAAATACGTCAGTATTCCCGCGAAAAAATGTCTTGCTCAACGCAAAAATCCCTCGCTGCCGGTCACATCATGAGTTTTCAGATACCCCCTAACCGAGAAGTCCATCATCGGCAAGGGATACAAAGTCATCATCAGCCACGATTATATGGTCGGCCAGCAGAATATCCACGGCGTCGAGCGCCGCCTTTACGATCTGCGTCACCTGCCGATCCTCCTCGCTTGGCAGTGCTACGCCGGAGGGGTGGTTGTGCGCCAGCACCACGGAGGTCGCGTTGGCAGCAAGCGCGGCTTTTATTACCTTCCGCACAGAAATTCCCGCGGAATTGACGTCGCCGCTTTGCACCAGAATGCAGTCAAGCACCTTGCATTTCGCGTCCAGACAGAGCAAATAGACCTGTTCCTCCGCCGCGCCGTGGAAAAACGGCACGAGATATTGTCCACAGAGCGCGGTGCTGGTCAAAATTTTCTGCGTTCCGGCGCGGCTGATGAGGTGCCGCCGCTCAAGCTGCGGAATCAGCGCAAGCAGCTCCGCAGCGCTCGGCCCAACGCCGGGGACTTTGAGAAGCTCTGAGACCGGCGCTTCGAGCACGCCGGACAACGAGCCGAACCGATGGAGCAGCGCGTGCGCAATCGGATTGGTGTCCTGCCGCGCATAGGCGTAGTAGAGCAGCAGCTCCAACACCTGTACGTCAGAGAAGGAGTCCATGCCGCTTATTTTCAGTTGCTTGCGCATCCGTTCACGGTGTCCTTCGTGTGTGGCCACGGCAGCGTCTCCTTTCGTAAATGCAATTCATACAAGAACTTGCAGGGCTTGTTATTTCAGCAGCTTTTTCAGATATTGCCCGGTGTAGCTTTCCGGGCAGGCTGCAACATCCTCCGGCGTTCCGGTGGCGACAATTGTGCCGCCCTCGCTGCCGCCCTCCGGACCAAGGTCAATCAGATAGTCGGCCACCTTGATGACGTCGAGGTTGTGTTCGATCACCAGTACGGTGTTGCCCGCGTCAACGAGCTTTTGCAATACTTCAATCAGCCGGTGTACGTCGGCCATGTGCAGACCGGTTGTCGGCTCGTCGAGAATATAGAATGTCCGCCCGGTCGACCGTTTGGAAAGCTCCGTCGCCAGCTTGACGCGCTGCGCTTCACCGCCGGAGAGCGTCGTCGAACTCTGGCCGAGCTTGATGTAGCCGAGACCGACATCGACAAGCGTCTGGATACGGTTGCGAATCTTCGGTAGATTTTCAAAGAAGCCAAGTGCCTCCTCCGCCGTCATATCGAGCACGTCCGCGATGCTCTTGCCCTTGTAGAGCACCTCGAGCGTCTCGCGGTTGTAGCGCTTGCCGTGGCAGACCTCGCAGGGGACATAGACGTCAGCGAGGAAGTGCATCTCGATTTTGACCAGACCGTTGCCAGCGCAAGCCTCGCAGCGCCCGCCCTTTGTGTTGAATGAGAACCGGCCGGGGCCGTAGCCGCGCGCGCGTGCATCGGATGTGGACGCAAACAGATCGCGGATGTCGTTGAACAGGTTGGTGTAGGTTGCCGGGTTGGACGACGGCATCCGTCCAATCGGACTCTGGTCAATGGCGACCACCTTGTCCAGATGCTCCAATCCCTCCATTGCGCGGAATTTACCGGGGCGCATCCGCGCGTGGTTGAGCGCGGATGCCAGCTTCTTGTGAATAATCTCGTTGACAAGGCTCGATTTGCCGGAGCCGGATACGCCGGTCACGCACGTGAACGTGCCGAGCGGGATTTCTACATCGACGTTTTTCAGGTTGTTCTCCGCCGCGCCGAGTACGCGCAGGAATTTTCCGTTGCCGGGGCGCCGCTCCTCCGGAACCGGAATTTTTTTCCTGCCGGACAGATATTGTCCGGTCAGCGACCGCGGTTCCGCGATGATGTCCTCTACGCTGCCCGCCGCAACGATTTCGCCGCCGTGGATGCCTGCGCCGGGGCCGACGTCGACGATGTAGTCCGCCGCGCGCATTGTGTCCTCGTCGTGCTCCACTACGAGCACGGTGTTGCCGAGGTCGCGCAGATGGCGCAGCGTATCGAGCAGCTTGTCGTTGTCGCGCTGGTGCAGTCCGATCGACGGCTCATCGAGAATGTAGAGCACACCCATCAGGCTCGAGCCGATCTGCGTTGCCAGACGGATTCTCTGGCTCTCGCCGCCGGAGAGCGTTGCTGCCGAGCGCGAGAGCGTCAGATAGCGTAGGCCAACCGCCTGTAAAAACTCGAGCCGCGACCGAATCTCACGCAAAATCTGCTCCGCGATCACAGCCATGTTGCCCGTGAGCTTCAGTTCGTTCATAAATTTCAGTTCCTCCGAGACCGGAAGATCGCAGAACTCCATGATGCTCATTCCGCCGACGGTGACCGCCAGACTGACGTCGGTCAGCCGCTTGCCATGGCACTTGGGGCAGGGGCGCTCCGACATACAGGCCTCCAGCTCCTTGCGCATCGCTTCCGACTGCGTTTCCTGAAGCCGCCGCTCAACATTGTTCACAATGCCCTCGAACGGGCGCTCAAGCGTTCCGCGCCCGTTGGCGCGCTCATAGTAGATTGTCAGGTTTTCGCCCTTTGTGCCGTAGAGAATCACGTCGAGCGCTTCGGGCGGCAGCTCCCGGATCGGCACGGTCAGCGAGAAATGATATTTTTTTGCCAGAGCCTCGAAATACATCCGCGCAATGGAGTCGTCCTTCAGGTTGTTCCAGCCGGAGGACTGAATCGCGCCGTCGAGAATGGATTTGTCCCAGTCGGGGATAATCAACTCCGGGTCGGCCACAAGCTGTGTGCCGAGTCCGGTGCAGACCGGGCAGGCGCCGTAGGGGTTGTTAAACGAAAACATCCGGGGCGACAGCTCCGGCAGGCTCACGCCGCAGTCCTCGCAGGCGTAGTTCTGTGAGAACATCGTATCACGGTCGCTGGCAACCTCATTGAGAATCACAAGCCCGCCTGAGAGGTTCGACGCCGTCTCCACCGAGTCGGTCAGCCGCCGCGCCAGATCCGGCTTGATGACCAGCCGGTCAATCACAATTTCGATGTTGTGCTTTTTGTTCTTGTCGAGCGAGATTTCCTCGGTCAAATCGTAGATGCTGCCGTCTACGCGCACTCTGGCGTAACCGCCCTTGCGCGCGTCGTCAAAGACCTTCTGGTGCGTGCCCTTTTTGCTGCGCACGACCGGCGAGAGAATCTGAAACCGCGTCCGCTCCGGCAATGCCATGATCTGGTCGACAATCTGGTCAATCGTCTGCCGCTTGATCTCCTTGCCGCACTTCGGGCAGTGCGGTGTGCCGCACCGCGCCCATAAAAGACGCAGATAGTCGTAAATTTCCGTCACCGTGCCGACGGTTGACCGCGGGTTCCGGCTTGTCGTTTTCTGGTCGATTGAGATGGCGGGAGACAGGCCGTCGATTGAGTCGACGTCCGGCTTGTCCATCTGCCCGAGGAACATTCTGGCATAGGAGGAGAGCGACTCGACGTATCGACGCTGCCCCTCGGCATAGATCGTATCAAAGGCCAGGCTGGATTTGCCCGACCCGGAAAGACCGGTCAGCACCACGAGCTTGTCCCGCGGGAGGTCGACGGTCACATTTTTCAGATTGTTGGCGCGTGCGCCCTGTACATGGATGGTATCTGTCATAATCTGCT
Source organism: uncultured Oscillospiraceae bacterium (assembly GCA_934661135.1). Taxonomy (GTDB): domain Bacteria; phylum Bacillota; class Clostridia; order Oscillospirales; family Oscillospiraceae; genus CAG-170. The sequence goes on along the minus strand of CAKUJA010000012.1, from coordinate 15,370 downwards.
CCTTGCAGCGTTTTTCTAGCATACTATTATACCAGAGACGTTATCATTCTACAAGTGTTATTTTTAAACAAAAGTTCGGGATCTAAAATACAACACTTGTCAGCCGCAGAATTGTTTGTTATACTAAAACAGGTTGAAAAAGCACGAAATGAGGGGAGGGGAGCGCGTGCGGAATCTATCCAAGCTGATTTTCCAGCGTGTCGTCGGCGTGTCGTTAGCGATATTGCTGCAAATCATCTTTGTGCTGGCCGGCATGAGCTGGCTGTACGAATACCGCCGCTGGCTTGGCGCTGCGATGGGCATTCTCTCCTGGGTTGCGGTCATCGGCATCATCTGCGGCCGCAGCAATCCCTCCTATAAAATCGCGTGGATCGTCCTGATTTTGGCCTTCCCGGTCGCGGGACTGACCGTCTATCTGCTGTTCGGCGGCAACAAAGTCTCATCCCACGAAACGCAGAAAATGGCGAGCGTCGAGCGGGTTACCACCAACGCCCTCCGGCAGGACCCCGCGGTGCTCGCCGCGATCGAAGCGCGGCAGGACGAAGCCTACAACCATGCTCGCTATCTGCTCTCCTGTGCGCACTATCCGGCCTATGCGCACTCGCAGGCGACGTATTTTTCCGGCGGCGAGGACTGCTTTGCCGCCATGCTGGAGGAGCTGGAGCGGGCGCAGCACTATATTTTCCTCGAGTTTTTCATCATCGGCCGCGGCCGGATGTGGGACAGCATCCGCGCCATTCTGGTGCGAAAGGCTGCGCAGGGTGTGGATGTACGTGTCCTTTACGATGATTTCGGCTGCATTACGCGTCTGCCGATGGGGTACGCAAAAAAGCTCGGCGAGCTTGGCATCCGCGCCCATGCGGTCAACCCCTATCTGCCGATTCTCTCCGGCCGTCTCAACAACCGCGACCACCGCAAGCTGATGATTATCGACGGCCGCGCGGCCTTTACGGGCGGCGTCAATCTGGCCGACGAATATATCAATGTCACCCACCCGTACGGCCACTGGAAAGACTGCGGCATCCTCGTCCGCGGCGAAGCGGCATGGTCGATGGCGGCGATGTTTCTCTCGTTCTGGGGATATGTCGACCGGCAGACAGAGGATATTACGCCGTTCCGCGCGCCGGCGGCTGGGCTGCCGTCCGATGGCTTCCTGCAGCCGTTTGCCGACAGTCCGCTCGACCGCGAAAATGTCGGCGCGACGATCTTCCAAAGTCTGATCCGCTCCGCGCGCAATTATGTCTGGATTATGACGCCCTACCTGATTCTCGACGACGAGATGACCTCCGCGCTCTGCACCGCCGCAAGAACCGGCATCGACGTGCGCATCGTGACGCCCGGTGTGCCGGACAAATGGTACGTCCACGCCGTCACGCGTGCGAATTACGAGGCACTGACCGAAGCGGGCGTGAAGATCTATGAGTACACCCCCGGCTTTATCCACTCCAAGGTCTGCCTGGCCGACGGGCGCTATGCCCTCGTCGGCACGGTCAATCTCGATTTCCGCAGCCTGTATTTGCATTTTGAAGACGGCGTCTATCTCTGCGGCAGCAGTGCGATCGATGATGTGTATGCGGATTTTGAGGAAACGTTTCCCAAATGTGAACTGATTACCTATGCGGCCTGCAAGCATACACGCATCCACCAGCGCCTATTGCGGACGCTGCTGCGCCTGTTCTCGCCGCTGCTCTAAAGAAGGAGAAGCCCTATGAGTCCATTTCTGCTGCTCGCGGCGCTGCTGCCGGCCATCATTCTGCTGGTGCGCGTCTACCGCATGGATAAAATCGAAAAAGAGCCGCGCAGCCTGCTCTGGAAGCTCGTCGCCTTCGGCGCGCTGGCAGGTCTTGCCGCAAGCGTACTGGAATCGGCGTTTTTGCGACTTCTGGGCAGATTCCTGCCGCAGGATTCCATCATATATCTGCTGATTGAAAATTTCCTCGTGGTCGCGTTGGTTGAGGAGTTCTGCAAGCGCTGGCCGGTCATGCGCTTCGCGTGGAACCACCCGGCGTTCGACTACCGCTTCGATGCCGTGGTCTATTGCGTGTTCTCCGCGCTCGGCTTTGCCGCACTGGAAAATGTGCTCTATGTCCTCAACTATGGTCTCGGCGTCGCAGTCTCCCGCGCGCTGCTCTCCGTGCCCGGCCATTTCTTCTTCTCCGTCTATATGGGTATCTATCTCGGCGAATCCAAGCAGGCGGAGCGCTATGGTGAGGTTTATGAGAAAGAACGCTTCCTGCGCAGCAGCATCCTGATTCCAACGCTGCTGCACGGCTTCTGGGATTTCTCGCTCAGCATCGAATCCAAGTGGATGACCGTGATTTTCTATGTATTTGTCATCGTCTTTTTCCTCAGCGCGAACCACCGCCTGCGCGCCGCGTCCGATACCGACAATCATCTGTAATGGCCTTTCGCGATATTTTTTTAAGAATAACGAAAATCGCGGAAAGTTAGACTTTCTGCGATTTTTTTGATAATATCGAACAAAAATGCAGAGCTGATCGGAAAATTTCTGGCACTTTTGTTGCAAGCGTTCTAAAAAAACAGTATAATGAAACCAGCTTTCAGATACCCCGGATATCCCCGGAATCCTGAGCGTCCCACGGAAAAGGAGAGAAGTCCCATGGCTGTATTTTTTGTCAATGGAACCGAGGTTCATGTGACCCGAAATCAAAAACTTCTGCGCTATCTGCGTGACGAGCTGCACCTGACCAGCGTCAAGGACGGCTGCAGCGAGGGCGCCTGCGGCGCGTGTACCGTCTTGATCGATGGCGAACCCTGCCGCGCCTGTACGCCGTCTACCGACTCGCTCGAGGGAAAGCATATTCTGACCGTCGAAGGTCTCAGCGAGGAAGAAAAGAAGCTCTATACCTTTGCTTACGGCGAAGCCGGTGCGGTGCAGTGCGGCTTCTGCATCCCCGGAATGGTTATCTGCACAAAGGCGCTGCTCGATCAGAACCCCGATCCGACGGAAAAAGAGATTAAAAATGCCCTGCGCAACAACTATTGCCGCTGCACCGGGTATGTGAAAATTATCGCCGCCGTGAAGCTCGCGGCCAAGCTGAAGCGGGAAGGCGTCATCCCGGAGCCGAGCGAAACCGACTGGAAGGTCGGCTCGAGTGTCCACCGGCTCGATGTGGAGGAAAAGGTGCTCGGCACCGGCAAATATCCGGACGACTGGTATGTGCCGAATATGACCTACGGCTCCGCTGTTCGCGCAAAATATGCCCGCGCGCGCGTTAAGGCGATCGATACGTCCAAGGCGTTGGCCATGCCGGGCGTCTATGCGGTCATCACCGCCGATGATATTCCCGGCAGCAACCTCGTCGGCCATATCAAGCACGATCAATATACGCTGGTTCCCATCGGCGGCCTGACGCACTACCTCGGCGACGCGATCTGTCTCGTTGTCGCGCAGGATCAGGAGACGCTCGAAAAGGCGAAAAAGCTGATTCAGGTCGACTATGAGGTGCTTCCGGCGGTGCACAGTCCGTGGGAAGCCGCGGCGGAGGATGCGCCGCGCGTTTTTGACGAGGAAGGTACGAATGTGCAGGCCGTGCGTCATGTGTCGCGCGGCGATGCGGCGGGCGCCATTGCCAATTCCAAATATATCATTTCGCAGCATTTTGAAACGCCGTGGACGGAGCACGCGTTTCTGGAGCCGGAGTGCTGTGTGGCCTACCGCGATCTCGACGGCAGCATCATGCTCCTGACAACCGACCAGTCCGCCCATACCACGCTCCACGAATGCTCACTTCTGCTTGGCACGAAGAATATCAAGGTGCAGAACCAGCTCGTCGGCGGCGGCTTCGGCGGCAAGGAGGATATGTCCGTGCAGCACCATGCGGCGCTGATTACGTGGGTGACCGGACTGCCGGTCAAGGTCAAGCTCAGCCGCGCGGAGTCGCTGCTGGTGCACCCCAAGCGCCATCCGTTCTGGATGGACTTCACAATGGGCTGCGATGAAAACGGCATCATTCAGGGCGTCAAGGCGAAGGTTGTGTCGGATACCGGCGCGTTTGCCTCGCTTGGCGGACCGGTGCTCGAACGTGCCTGCACGCACGCTGCCGGCCCCTACGCCTATGAGAATTTTGAAATTGAGGGCACGGCCTACTATACCAACAATCCGCCGGCCGGTGCGTTCCGCGGCTTCGGCGTCACGCAGACCTGCTTCGCGGTTGAAACGCTTCTGAACGAAATGGCCGACAAGGTCGGCATCTCCCCGTGGGAGATTCGGATGCGCAATGCCATCCGCCCCGGCGGAGTCCTGCCAAACGGTCAGATTGTCGGTGCGGAGACCGGCCTTGTGGAAACACTCGAAGCGGTCAAACCGTATTACGACGCCGCTGTCAAGGCGGGCAAACCCGTTGGCCTGGCCTGCGCAATGAAAAACGCGGGCGTCGGCGTCGGCCTGCCCGACTATGGTCGCTGCAAGCTGATCGTGGAAACGGATGAAAAGCTGCATATCTATGCCGGCGCCTCCTGCATTGGGCAGGGACTCGGCACGGTGCTCGTCCAGATGACCGTGACAAATACACCGCTCCGGCGCGAGCAGATCGTCTATGAACGCTCGAATACCTGGATCGCGCCCGACTCCGGCGACACCTCCGGCTCCCGTCAGACGCTTATCACCGGCGAAGCCTGCCGCCGTGCCTGTGACCTGTTTGCGGCGGCGCTGGAAGGAAAGACGATGCACGATCTTATCGGGCAGGAGTTCTACGGCGAATATTATGCCAAGACCGATCCGCTCGGTGCAAACAAGCCGAACCCGGTCTCGCACGTGGCCTATGGATATGCGACGCAGCTCTGCGTCCTGAATCCGAAAACCGGCCGCGTGGAGCAGATGGTCGCCGCGCACGATGTCGGCAAGGCCGTCAACCCGAAGTCCTGCGAGGGGCAGATCGAGGGCGGCGTTGTGATGAGCATGGGGTATGCCCTGCGCGAGCAGTACCCGATTGATGGCAACTGCAAACCTATCGAAAAATACGGCCAGCTCGGTCTGCTCCGCGCACATGAAATCCCGGACATCCGCGCCATTGTCATCGATAAGCCGGGGCTTGACGTCGCCTGCGGCGCCATCGGTATCGGCGAAATCACCTCAATCCCGACGGCTCCGGCCATCGCCGACGCCTACTTCCGGCTTGATGGTGAGCGCCGTACCGAGCTGCCCCTGGCAGATACCCCGTATGAAAGGAAGGCGTGAACTATGACAAAGCTGAAGAAACCGTCTCCGAAATTTGCTGTTGTGGCCTGCTCCGGCGGCTGCCGCGCCACGGCAGATTGTCAATACGGCTGTGTCGGCTGCGGCGTCTGCGTGAGCGTCTGTCCGTTTGAAGCCATCGAGCTGACAAGCATCGGCGTCGCGGAAGTCCACAAGGATCGCTGCATCGGCTGCGGCAAGTGCGCAAGGGAATGCCCGCGCGACGTCATCGCCCTCCACGACCGGCTAAATCCCATCGTCGTCAAATGCTCGAACCGCGACATCGGCAAGACGGCTCGGCAGCTCTGCGAGGTGAGCTGCATTGCCTGCGGTCTCTGCGCCAAGGCTTGTCCGGCCGGCGCAATCGCGGTCGCAGACAACCTCTCGCAAATCGACGAGAGCCTTTGTCTCTCCTGCGGCCAGTGCGCCGTGAAATGCCCGCGCCATGCCATCGTCGACGTCCGCGGCATCCTGACCCCGACCCAGTGGTAATCTCTATCAACAAAGGAACACAGCACCCATGAACCAGCAAAACATTGGAATCATCGCCCTCGACCTCGACGGCACGCTCCTCGACACGCAAAAGTGCCTTTCCGAGCGCAACCGCGCCGCGCTCTGCCGCGCGGCCGAGCTTGGCATTGAGATCGTCCCCACCACCGGCCGCTTCTACAACGCCATCCCCGCCGTTGTCCGCGAGCTGCCGTTTTTGCACTATGCCATTACCATCAACGGAGCGCAGGTGCAAAACATCCAGACCGGCGACGTACTCTACCGTGCGGAAATGCGCTGGCAGCAGGCCGTGGAGCTGATGGAATACCTCGATACGCTCCCGGCATTCTACGACTGCTATCAGGAAAACCGCGGCTGGATGACCGCCGCCATGCAATCGCGCGTCTCCGAAGCCGTGCACGATCCGCTCTATCTCGCCATGATCCGCGACCTGCGCGCGCCGGTGCCCGAGCTAAAAGCCTTCCTGACCGAGCGCAAATTGGGCGTCCAGAAAGTGCAGGTTTACCCGGGCAGCGACGAGCGTCGCACTGCGCTGCTCCGCACGCTTTCCACCCGCTTCCCGCACCTGATTGCGACGTCCTCCATCGCGGAAAACGTCGAAATTAACGCCAAAGACGCCAACAAAGGCCGCGCTCTGCTGGTGCTGGCCGCACACCTCGGCCTGAACCCGGAGCAGACCATGTCTTTCGGTGACGGCCTGAACGATCTGACCATGCTCCGCGATGCCGGCGTCGGCGTTGCCATGGCAAACGGCGTCGCGGAAGCGAAGGCCGCCGCAGCGCTTGTGACCGGCTCCAACGATGAGGACGGTGTCGCCGCAGTCATCGAGCGCCTGATCCTGACTTAAGGCAACACCGCGCAATTGCGTCTGCGCGCTTCGGCGGATCTTTTCCGCCAATCCTGCGGTTTAAAAAGCTTGAAATACATACAGTATTCCTGCGCTTTTCAAATCTTGGCCTGACGAAAAATCTCTCGCCGAATCTGCTTGATGAATTGTGCTGTGCTGCCTTAAAACCAACCCCCGCCGATCATCAGATCGGCGGGGGTGCTTCAATTCATTTCCTCAATGTAATAAACATAGTCCAGCGAACGGAGCGCGTCGATGATCTCGACGTGCTTTTTATATTGCTTTAGCTCCGGACTTGTAATCGTAAAGCCGACCGAAAACACGCTCAGTCCCGATCCCAGATAGGCCGGGTTCGATTCAATATCGTCAATCCGAATGCCGAGCGCGCGGATCGTCGACACAAAATCCTGCAATTTTCCCTTGCTGGTCAGCTCCAGATGTACCTCAAAGTGGTTCGACCGGTCTTTCAGATAGTTTTCCAGCCGCGGGAACCACGACAACGTCAGCAGCAGCGCGGCAAATGCCGCCAGACCGAGCACATACGCGCCGTTTCCGATCGCAACGCCCAGCATCCCGCACGTCCAGAGTGCGGCAGAGGTGGTCAGTCCCTTGATCTGGTTTTTCGAGCTGAACAGCACGGAGTTGCAGCTCAGCACGGCCGTGCCGATGATCGCCGCGGCCGAGAGCACCGGAAACGATGTGCCGCCGATGACCATCCACTGGTCGAGTAGCGCCGTGACCGTGCCGGCCAGACTGATGAGCATAAACGTCCGCAGTCCTGCGGAGTGGCGCTTGCTCGAACGCTCCCAGCCGACAATGGCCGCGAGCAGCACCGAGACCGCTACGCGAAAGATGACACACCACGCGCACGGATCAATGGCCCATGCGCCCAGCAGCCGGGCAATCGGGTCAGATGCAAACTGATTCATATGCTACCTCCTGAAAAATAGACCGCGCCGCATCGGCCGCTGCGCTGCAAGCGCCTGTTCCTCCGCGGCTTCAAGGAATGCGTCCTCATCCTCCGTGAGCAGGTCACTGTGCTGCGGGAGCTCCTGCTGAATCTTTGCAATCCGCTCTGTCAGCAGCTCCACTGCGGTTTTCGGCGTGCCGTCCGCCGCCTGTGCGGGGACGTCCGCCAGCTCCTCCAGCTTTGTGGAATATGAGCCGGACAGGTACAGCGACAGCTTTGCGCACGCCGGGCCGACCAGCTCATAGAGCACGCTGGACGAGAGGATGATCGTCTGAAGCGCTTGCCCGGTCTCGCCGCCGAGCGTCCGCGCGCCGAGCGCCGCAAGACCGATGGCCACGCCGGCCTGCGGAATCAGCGCAAGGCCGAGAAAGTTGCGAACCTTTGCCGGTTTCCGAACCAGTGCGCAGCCAAGCCACGCACCGGCGTATTTCCCGAGAATTCGCACGAAGAAATAGCTCACGCCGACGGCCAGCAGCGGCACGCCCAACCCGCCCGCCGCGCCGGAGACGAGCGTATCCAGCCGAAAAGACATCCCGGATCGTACAAAAAACAGCAGCAGAATCGGCGGACTGAAATAGTTGAGCTGCTTAAACAGCTTGTCGTCTGCGGCAATGTTGGTGTATACCGTCCCCATCGACATACAGCCGAGCAGCGGCGATACGCCAAGCAGCGCGCATACGCCGCAGAACGCGAACAGCATCGCCACCGCGATAATCAGCTTGTTGTCGGTGGAGCGGCGGCTCGGCATCAGCAGCTTCATCAGCAGACCGAACGCGCCGCCCAGCAGAAACACACCGAGGTTCGCCGCCAGCGGCCGCAGCAGCGTCCCGGCGGAGAAGCCGTCGCCGCCCTGTGCAGCCAGCGCCACGGAGATGGCAACCGAGTAGAGCACCAATCCAACCACGTCGTCCAGCGCCACCACCTGCAAGAGCGTATTGACAAAATCACCCTTCGCGCCGGTCTGCCGGATCGTCATCATCGTCGATGCCGGTGCCGTCGCCGAAGCCAGCGCTGCGAGTACCACCGAAAAGGCCAGCGGCAGTCCGAGCAGGGAATAGGTCAGGAAAAAGACCAGCACCGAGGCCAGCGTCGCCTCCAGCACCGTGATCCATACCACGCGCCATCCGTTTTGCCGCAAAACGGACAGCTTGAAAAATTCGCCGGTGGAAAACGCAATGAACGCCAGTGCAATATCAGATAAAAAATCCATGCCGTCGATGATCGTGCCCGGCACCAGCTTCAGGCAGTATGGCCCCAGCAGAATCCCGGCAAGGATATAGGCCGTCACATTCGGCAGCCGCGCCAGCCGCGTGATGCGCGTCATCGCAAAGCCGGAAAACATCATCAGCGCTACGCTGATAATCACCGCGGCGACCGGCTGCGCCGACGAAATCAAAGAAGAAAGCATTGTGTTTCCGCCGCTCCTTTCTGTCAGATACACCCTGGATATTCAGTATAACATATGCGGCAGGGAAACGCAAATTGCGGAAAGTAAATGAGAATTTATGCAACCTGACAAAAGCGGGGGCGGGAGAAAGGGTGTCGGTTGTAACCCTTGATAAAATTCATCAAAAATGAATAAATGCTGAATAAATGCTTGACAAATGCGAATATCGATGTATAATAAGCGCATAAACAAACACACCACCCCATGATAAACGGAGGAATTGGATATGAATAAAAATGAAATCAAAAAAATCGTTCTTGCGTATTCCGGCGGTCTCGATACCTCAATCATCATTCCATGGCTGAAGGAGAACTACAACAATCCCGAAATCATTGCCGTAGCCGGCAACGTCGGTCAGGCTGATGAGCTGGAAGGACTGGAAGAAAAGGCGCTCAAGACCGGCGCCAGCAAGCTGATCGTTGCCGATCTGGTCGACGAGATGGTCGACGATGTCATCGTCCCGGCCATGAAGATGGACGCCAAGTATGAAACCTATCTGCTCGGCACCGCGTTCGCCCGCCCGGTCATCGGCAAGAAACTGGCAGAGATCGCCATCGCCGAAGGAGCCGACGCCATCGCGCACGGTGCAACCGGCAAGGGCAACGATCAGGTTCGCTTCGAGCTGGCAATCAAGCGCTTCGCACCTGAGATGAAGGTCATCGCACCGTGGCGTGAGTGGGACATCAAGTCCAGAGACGAAGAAATCGACTATGCCGAAGCGCATCATGTGCCGCTGAAGATCAGCCGTGAGACGAACTACTCCAAGGATAAGAACCTCTGGCACCTGAGCCATGAGGGTCTCGACCTCGAAGATCCCGCCAACGAGCCGGATTACGACAAACCCGGTTTCCTCGAAATGGGGGTCTCCCCGATGCAGGCGCCAGACAAGCCCACCTATGTCACCATTGACTTTGAAGCGGGCGCACCGGTTGCCCTCGACGGCGAGAAGATGAAGGCCAGCAAGATCATCGAAAAGCTGAACGCCATCGGCGGTGCCAACGGCATCGGAATCATCGACATCGTCGAGAATCGTCTGATCGGCATGAAGGATCGCGGCGTCTACGAGACCCCGGGCGGCTCCATCCTCTACTTCGCGCATGAGCAGCTCGAGATGCTGACGGTCGACAAGGATACGCTGCACGAGAAGAAGAAGCTGGCCGTCGTCATGGCCGACCAGATCTACAACGGCAAGTGGTATTCCGCGCTGACCAACGCGCTCGTTGCCTTTGCCAATGAATCCAACAAGTATGTCACCGGCTCCGTGAAGCTGAAGCTCTACAAGGGAAACATCATCCCTGCCGGCACCACCAGTCCCTACTCCCTGTATAGCGAGGAGCTTGTCACCTTCGGCGAGAGCGACTACGATCAGGCGCAGGCCGCCGGCTTCATCAACATCTGGGGGCTGCCGACGCAGGTCGAGGCTTTGAGAGAACAAGGCAAACTTTAATGATAGAACACGGGGAAAGCTCTGATGAGATCCTTGAGAGCATTTGCCGAGAGATTTTGACTCAAGGCAAGATTTGAAAAACGCAGACATCCTTTGTGGATTTCAAGTTTTTCAAACCGCAGCATTGGGGCAAAAGATCCGGCGAAGGCCGAAAAGGAACTCTTCAGAGGTTTCCCAGAAAAGGAAGTGACTGAGCATGGCAAAAATGTGGGCAGGGCGAACCGATGGACAGACCGACCATCTGGCGGATGATTTCAATTCCTCCATCGGCTTCGACTGCCGGATGTACCGGCAGGACATCACCGGCAGCATGGCGCACGCCGCCATGCTCGGCGCAACCGGTATCTTGAGCAAGGCGGACGCCGATACGCTGATCGACGGCCTGCAAACCGTGTTAGACGATCTCGATGCCGGCACCCTGCAATTTGACCCAACCTGCGAAGATATTCATATGTTTGTCGAGCAAGTTCTCACCGAGCGGCTCGGCGACATCGGCAAAAAGCTGCATACCGCGCGCAGCCGTAACGATCAGGTCGCGCTGGATTTGCGGATGTACCTGCGAGAGCAGTGCGACGCGATCTCCGCGCAGACGAAAACGCTGATCGAAGCGCTCACCGCGCGCGCCGCGGAATACAAAACGGCCATCATGCCCGGCTATACGCACCTTCAGCGCGCCCAGCCGATCACGTTCGGCCACCATCTGATGGCCTACGCCATGATGCTTCTGCGCGATCTGGCCCGTCTTGGCGATTGCCGGCGACGAATGAACCGCAGTCCCATCGGCTGCTGTGCCCTCGCCGGCACAACCTATCCCACCGACCGCCGTATGGAAGCAGATGCGCTTGGCTTTGACGGCATCTGCATGAACTCGCTCGACGGTGTGTCCGACCGCGACTTCTGCGTGGAGTTCTTGAGTGCGCTTTCCATCCAGATGATGCACCTGTCGCGTCTTTCCGAGGAGCTCATTCTCTGGACAAGCTGGGAGTTCGGCTTTGTGGAGCTGTCCGACGCCTATACGACCGGCTCCTCCATCATGCCCCAGAAAAAGAATTCCGACATGGCGGAGCTCATCCGCGGCAAGACCGGCCGCGTCTACGGCGACCTCATGGGGATGCTCACCGTGCTCAAGGGTCTCCCCATGGCCTACAACAAGGATATGCAGGAGGACAAGGAGGGCGTGTTCGACGCCTGCGACACCATTTCAATGTGCCTTCCTGTGATGACTGGCATGATCGCCACGATGCACGCCAAACCCGACGCCATGAAGCGCGCCGCGCAGCGCGGCTTTATCAACGCCACCGACCTCGCCGACTATCTGGTGCGAAAGGGACTCCCGTTCCGAAGCGCCTATAAAATCTCCGGCTCCATCGTCGGCGACTGCGTCAAGTCCGGTGCCGTGCTCGAAGAACTTTCTCTTACAACCTATAAACAGTATAGCGATCTGTTCGATTCCGACGTCTACGCTGCCATCGACCTCACCGCCTGCGTCGAAAAGCGCACAAGCGAGGGCGGCCCGGCCCGCGTGCAGGCGCAGATCGACTACGTCAACGAATGTCTTGTAAAAGGAGACTTTTAACCATGAAAAAATTCCTTGCCCTGCTGCTTGCGGCATTGATGCTGGTTGCTATGTTCACCGGCTGCTCCAAGAAAGGTACCACGCTCAAGAGCGTCCAGAAGGCCGGCAAGCTCACCATCGCCACCAGTCCCGACTTCCCTCCCTTTGAGTCCCTCGGCGAAGACGGCAGCGTCACCGGTATCGAAATCGACGTCCTGAACCTCATCTGCGAGAAACTCGGCGTCACGCTCGAGATCAATCAGATGGATTTCGACTCCGTCCTCCCCGGCGTGCAGGCCGGCAAATTTGATGTTGGCGTCTCCGGCATCTCCGTCACTGAAAAGCGCCAGAAGAACGTCCTCTTTACCGATCCCTACTGCCTTGCGGCACAGGCCATCGTCGTGACCGAGGGCAGCTCCATCACCTGCAAGGCCGACCTCGAAGGCAAGAAAGTCTCCGTCCAGACCGGCACCACCGCAGAGAGCTTCTGCATGGATAGCGGCTACGACGTCAGCTCCTTCGCGGCCAACAGCGACGCGCAGACCGCGCTGACCAGCGGCAAGGTCGACGCCTGGGTCATCGATGACCTGACGGCGGCCGACATGGTCAAGGTCTATAACGCCAACGGCGGCGACCAGCTTGTTATCCTCGACGAAGCTATGACCACCGAACCCTATGCCTTCGCCTTCGCCTTCGGCAGTGAAGATCTTGTTGCCGAGATCAACACGATCCTGAACGGTCTTGTGGCGGACGGCACCATCGCTTCGATCTTTGAAAAGTACGAAGCGCCCTATACATCCCCCGAAAATCAATAATCACATACGGATGGGTCAGGAGCACAGCTCCTGACCCTGTATCCGGGAGAGGAGGCGTTTGCATGACCTTTTTCACCGACTGGCTGGAAAAGCTCCGCGAAACGTTTATCGACACCCAATACTGGAAACTGATGCTCGAGGGCTTCGGCAATACCATCGTCATCACGCTCGGCGCGCTGCTGATCGGCGTGCTCATCGGTACGCTGATCGCCATCGCCAAATATTGCGCGGAGGACAGCAAGGCGCTGAAGCCGCTTGCGTGGATCTGCGACCTCTATGTCACGGTTATCCGCGGCGTGCCGGTTGTCGTGCTGCTGCTCATTTTCTATTTTATCATTATGACCAGCGCCGAGGGCATCACCGTCGGCATCCTGACGTTCGGCATCAACTCCGGCGCTTACATGGCTGAGCTTATCCGCGGCGGCATCAACTCGGTCGACCGCGGCCAGATGGAGGCCGGCCGCAGTCTCGGAATGTCCAAGCTGCAAGCCATGCGGAAAATCATCTTCCCGCAGGCGCTTCGCTACATTCTGCCGGCCATCGGCAATGAGCTGATCGCCCTCCTGAAGGAGACCGCTGTCGCCGGCTATGTTGCCGTCGTTGACCTGACCCGCGCGGGCAACCTTGTCCGGAACAACACCTATGATGCGGTCAACCCGCTGCTCATCGTCGCCGCGACCTATCTGATTCTCGTCGTGGCGCTCTCCAAACTGCTCGGCTCGTTTGAAAGGAGGCTGGCAAAGCGTGATAACCGTAACTGACCTCTGCAAATCGTTCGGCGACCTCGAGGTGCTCAAGGGCGTCAACGTTGAGATCGACAAGGGCGATGTTATCTGCGTCATCGGCCCGTCCGGCTCCGGCAAGTCGACGTTCCTGCGCTGCTTGAACCTGCTCGAGACGCCGACCTCCGGCAGCATCCTGTTCGAGGGTGACGAGCTGACCGATAAGAAGATCGATCTCAATAAGCACCGCCAGAAGATGGGCATGGTGTTCCAGCAGTTCAATCTGTTCCCGCACATGACCGTGCTCGACAACCTCACCTGCGCCCCCATCATGCTCAAAAAAACGCCGAAGGCTGATGCTGAGAAGAAGGCCATGGAGCTGCTGGCGCGTGTCGGCTTGGCTGACCGCGCGGACGCGTGGCCGAACCAGCTCTCCGGCGGACAGAAGCAGCGTGTTGCCATTGTGCGCGCGCTCTGCATGGAGCCGGACGTCATGCTCTTTGACGAGCCGACCTCCGCGCTCGACCCCGAGATGGTCGGCGAGGTGCTCGACGTCATGAAGGAGCTTGCCGTCAGCGGTATGACAATGGTCGTTGTCACGCATGAGATGGGTTTTGCCCGCGAGGTCTCCAACCGCGTCCTGTTCCTCGACGGCGGCGTCGTTGCCGAGCAGGGCACACCCGATGAAATTTTCGGCGCGCCGAAATCCGAGCGCCTGCAATCGTTTTTGGCCAAGGTGTTATAAGGAGAATACTATGAATTCGTTTTATCAAAAGAATTTTCTGAAGCTGCTGGATTTCACCCCGTCAGAGATTTCCGAGCTTCTTGCGCTGGCCGCCAAGCTGAAGGCTCAAAAAAAGGCGGGCACACCGCACAAGCTCTGCACCGGCAAAAATGTCGCCCTGATCTTTGAAAAAACCTCCACGCGCACCCGCTGCGCCTTTGAGGTCGCCGCGGCGGATCTCGGGATGCACCCGGTCTACCTCGATCCCTCCGGCTCGCAGATCGGCAAGAAGGAGTCCATCGCCGACACCGCCCGCGTCCTTGGCCGGATGTTTGACGGCATTGAATACCGCGGCTTCGGACAGGAAATTGTCGAAGATCTCGCCAAATACGCGGGAGTCCCGGTTTGGAACGGTCTGACGAACGAGTTCCATCCAACGCAGATCTTGGCTGATTTCCTGACCATTCAGGAGCATTTCGGCGATCTCGAGGGCAAAAAACTCGTCTATATGGGCGACGCGCGCTATAACATGGGCAATTCGCTCATGGTCGGCTGCGCGAAGATGGGAATGCACTTTGTCGCCTGCGCGCCGGAAGCCTACTTCCCGGACAAGGCGCTGATCGAGACCTGCCGGCAGATTGCCGCCGAGACCGGCGCAACGCTGGAATTCAACTCCGATGTCGCCAGCGCGGTCAAGGGCGCGCACGTCATCTATACCGATGTCTGGGTCTCCATGGGCGAGCCGGACGAGGTCTGGCAGCAGCGCATCGATGATCTCCTGCCCTATCAGGTCAATGCCAAGGCCATGGCGCTTGCCGGGGAGCAGTGCAAGTTCATGCACTGCCTGCCCGCCTTCCACGACCTCGGCACCGGCATCGGCCGGAAGATCCACGAGAAATACGGTCTCGAAGCCATGGAGGTCACAGACGAAGTGTTCGAGAGCAGCGCCTCCATTGTCTTTGACGAAGCCGAAAACCGGATGCACACGATCAAGGCTGTCATGGCCGCCACCCTCTGCAAAGACCTCTAACCATCCGCTGGCTTGCTCTGCCCTCTGTCGGGGCGGACGACTCTGTCCGCCCAAATCCCCGCCGCAGCGGATTGCCTTCCCCTCCGGGGAAGGTGTCTGCGAAGCA
>CAKUJA010000011.1 GCA_934661135.1 uncultured Oscillospiraceae bacterium | reverse complement strand
CCGAGACGCCGCGCGACACCATCTTCACGACCGAGTATTCGATGCGCACTGGCATGGAGGCCGTGTATACGCTGCTGAACGTGGATCGCGGTGTGCCTGAGGTCTGGGGCAGCGTGTATGATGTGCGCGATCTGCTGAACGCGACCGTGAAGCTGCGCGACGGCAAGCCGGTGACGGATATGGACATGAACCTGCTGGAGAAGCTGGCGATTAAGAAAGCGCTCGGCAAGATCGAGGGTACGGACATCGAAAAACTGCTGAAGGAGTATAAAGTCATCTAAATATGCAAAATTTCCGGAGAATTAGCCGGAAAATGCGGGAAAACCCTTTGGGTCGATACGACCCAAAGGGTTTTTTTTCGCGCCTGCGGCGCACTACAATACAGACATCTTCCGGAAATCACGGAAAAGGGCGGAAGCAGCGAGGATTGTGGCAGAATTGCGGTGCGACGAAAACGGAGGTACATAGCATGAGAGAAATAGGCAGACGCGTGTGCGGGATACTGGGGACAGTTTTGGTGGTGCCGGTTGTGCTGCTGGCAATGCTGCTGCTGGCGGTGCGGCTGTGCGGACTGGAGGTCTACACGGTGCTGTCGGGGTCGATGGAGCCGGCGTACCGAACCGGGTCGCTGATCTGTGTGCGGAAGATCGACACGGCGGACATCCATCCGGGGACGCCGATTACATTTTTGCTCGATGAGAACACTGCTGCAACACACCGTGTGGTTGAGGTGCTGCCGGATGAGGAGAATCCGGAGGTAGTACGCTTCCGGACAAAGGGCGACGCCAACGCATTTGCGGACGGCGGACTGGTGCATGAGAGGAACGTGATTGGGACGCCGGTGCTCACACTGCCGTATCTCGGCTATGCGGCGCGGCTGTTTCAGACAACGGCAGGACGCTATGCTGCCATATCGGCGTGCGCGGTGCTGTTGCTGCTGACGATTTTGCCGGAGCTGTTTGTACCGCGGCGCCGGGCAGGGAAGTTTTTACGGGCCAGACGGCCGGAATGAATCTGCTGCAAGAGCGGGAGTCCGCTTTTGAAACTGGAACGAAAGGAGGCACTTCGACCCGGCGCGGGTGCGCCGCAGCGAAAGCCAAATTGATTTGAAAGGAAAGGAACCAGAAGTATGAAAAAGAAGATTGCGGCGATTTGCCTTTGCGTCTGCTTGTTGGCTGTGGCCGTGGCGGGCGGAACGCTGGCCTATTTTACGGACAGCAAGACCGCGACGAACACGTTTACAATGGGCAATGTGACGATTACGCTGGATGAAACGGACGTTGCGAACCCGACCGGGCCGCGTGTGCAGCAGAACAGCTACACGGTGGCACCGGGGATGGAAGTGACGAAGGATCCGATCGTACATAATACCGGCAGCAACGGCGCATATTTGCGCGCAAAGGTTAATGTCAGCGGGTGGAGGGCGATTGTGACGGCGTGCTACCCGTCGTTTACGACGGCATTTGGCGCGGACGGTTATGAAGATTCGCTGCTGCTCCTGGTCGATCAGCTCGGCGACGGCTGGAGCGTGGAATCGGCAGAGAATGGTACGGCGGATGGCGACGTGCTGTTTGTGCTGAAATACGACGGTGTGCTGGACGCTGGTGAGGACACAAGCGCGATGTTTGAGACTGTGACCGTTCCGGAGGGTCTGAACAACCAGACGGCAGCGAGCTTCCGCTCAATGACTGTGCAGGCAGAGGCCATTCAGTCTGACAACTTCACAAGCTGGGCGGAGGCGTTTGCTGCTTACGACGGCAACTGAGCGGCTAGTGCGCGGCTTTTGAAGCGCTGATGCGAAAGCCGTATGGGTAGCAAAGGATCGCAGCCTGCGCCGCAACGCGGCGCAGGCCATGGGACGGCATCTGAACGGTCAGGTGTCGTCCCATGGTCAAAGCACGGCTGAAAGGAGCGGATTCAA
Source organism: uncultured Oscillospiraceae bacterium (assembly GCA_934661135.1). Classification (GTDB taxonomy): domain Bacteria; phylum Bacillota; class Clostridia; order Oscillospirales; family Oscillospiraceae; genus CAG-170. The sequence goes on along the minus strand of CAKUJA010000011.1, from coordinate 30,884 downwards.
TGAGAGGATGGAAACGGCTCTGCGCTGCGGCGGCATTGCTGATTTGCATAATGGCGGCAGTCGGCGGGACGCTGGCGTGGAGCACAGGCGGCGATCGGGCGACAAACGTTGTGACCACCGGTGCGGTGGAGATCCGGATTGTGCAGGGCGGAGCGGCACAGACAGTGGAATATGACCCGGAATGGCGGGGAATGCTGCCGGGAAGCGCAGCGGTACGGAGCGTATTTGTGGAGAACTGCGGCGAGCGGGCGTGGATTCGCGCGAAGGCGCGGATTACGATCTGCAGCGCGGAAGGGCAGCCGCTTTCTGCCGCACTGCCGGACGGCACGCCGTTGGTCTGCTGTGACTGGAACGAGGAGGCATGGCAGGCGGGTGAGGATGGATGGTATTACTGCCGCGCAGTTGCGGAGAAGGATGCCTGGACAGAGCCGCTGCTGACCGGTGCGCAGTGGAGCGCGGCGATGGGCAACGCATATCAGGACTGCACTGTGCGCATTGACCTGCTGGCGCAGGCCGTGCAGACAAAACACAACGACAGCGGCGGCGCACTGGATGCAGCCGGATGGCCGCAGGAAATGCCGTAAGGAGGGAGACACATGAAACATCATCGACTGGTTGCGGCGGCGCTCTGTCTGGCGCTGCTGCTGACGTTGGGAACGGGCGTGTCCGGCGCGTTCGCGGCGAAGGACGCGGAGCTGCTGCCGGGGGAAACGCTGACGCTGGAAGCGCCGGGGACGGCGGAGCAGTATCAGTGGCAGATCCATGTAATGGGCGATGTGTGGGCGAACATTGCCGGCGAAACGGCGCCGCAGATTCGCGTGAGCTATGCGATGCTGGCCAATCTGCTGCAGGATGGTGCGGCGGAAGTGCGGTGCCGGATGATGTCCGGCACCGCTGAGACGACCGGAGAGCCGATTCGCATTACGGTGCGGCAGGCAGAGGAGCCGATGCTGCTTGCGGCACAGCAGATGCCGGCCGGAACCGTTTTGACGGAAACGCAGGCAGAGGGAGCACCGATCCCGATGGCGGAGGAGGGACTTACATCCCACACGATTACGATTGAATACCGCTTTGCGGATGAGACTCTGGCGGCAAATCCCTGGACGGCGACGATTGCGGCGGGTGAAGGCTTTGCGCAGACGGTGCGCAGTCCTGTGATTTTGGGATACACGGCGCGGCAGGAGCTTGTGGAGCTGAACTATGCGGCCGTGACGCAGGATGAGACGATTGTCGTCTACTATGACGCGGCGACGGTGCAGTTTACGGTGCACCATCTGCTGCAAAACGTGATGGACGACGGCTATTCGCTGGTGGCAGACGAGACACGAGACGGCGTGACAGGACAGGCGGTCGGTGCGGGGCTGGCGCATACATATGACGGAACCTACGCGCTGCTCTATGACACGGCGACACAAATTGCGGCGGACGGCAGCACGGAGGTGCAGATCTTCTATGACAGGCTGTACTATCTGATGACGTTTGATCTGGACGGCGGTTACGGCGTGGAGCCGGTCTATGCGCGCTATGGCGCGCCGGTCAGCGTGGGAACGCCGACCAAGCCGGGGTACGGATTTGCCGGTTGGGACAGCGCAATTCCGGCGGAAATGCCGGCGACGGACACGAGCTACCGCGCGCTGTGGAGCGCGGAAACGGCAGAATACTCGGTGGTATTCTGGTTTGAGAATGCGGACGACGGGCGATATAGTGCTGCGCAGACCATCTCTGTTGCGGGCGCTGCACCGGGGAGCACGGTGTCCAGTGCGGACTATCAAAACCAGAAGCCGAATTTACCGGAAGCGATACACATGGAGTATGACGCGGCGCGGGCGGAGACCGTAACGGTTGCCGGGGATGGGTCGACGGTGCTGAACGTCTATTTCCAGCGCAGGACGTATACGCTGCGGTTTTTTGACCTGACGTGCGGACGGCAGGAACGTCCGTGGCATACGCATGATGATACCTGCTATACGGAGATTGCGTCGATCACGGCGAAGTATGACGCGAAGATTGCGGAGCAGTTCCGGAATGCGCCGTTTTCCACAACCTATCAGGGGCGGGCGTGGCTTTGTACGGAGGACGGCAAGTATAGCTATGCATTGCAGACGCTCGACCGGATGCCGGGGTTTGACGCGGACTTCCGGCTGTATAACAAGAGCAGCAATACGGAGAAAACGATCTGCTATTATGTGCAGAAGGTTGGAGCCAATGTCAGCAGTACACGCTGGCCGACGAGCACAGCGGACTTTGCGCTGCTGAAGCAGGTAAAGACATATTTCAACTACGCGACTTACGACGAGGAATATCATGAGATTGATGGATTTACCCGGTATTCGGCCAATGTGGCGGGGTTTTGGGATATGCGGAAGGACTTTGCCAACAATGCGATGAACCTCTATTATCTGCGCAACAGCTATACGCTGCAATTTTTGAACCACAGTGCGCTGGTGGAGGAAAAGACCGCGACAGTGCAGTATGAAGCGCCGCTGGATCGCTACCAGTTTGTGCCGGAGTATCCGGAAAACATGGAGCAGAATGCGTATCGGTTTGCGGGATGGTATCGCAGCGAACTCTGCGCGGACGGTACCGAAGTGGACTGGAACAGCGACACGATGCCGGCGGGCAATCTGCTGCTCTACGCAAAATGGGTGCCGGTGACGCACGTGCTTCGGACACATCTGACGAAGGACTCGGCGGAAGTGCTGGAAACGATCGAGGCGGCACACGGCGAACCGGCACGGACTGCGGTGACACCGGAGCGCGAGGGATATACGTTTGTGAACTGGTTTTATCTGGACGGAGATGGAACGGAGCACGCGTTTGATTTCTCGATGCCGGTGACACGGGATTTGGAGCTCTATGCAAAATGGAGCTCGAATACGCTGCGGACGTACCGCATCCACTATCAGCTTGCAGACGGGACGGCGATTGCGCCGGATTTGACCGGCAGCGCGCTGGCGGGTTCAACCAAGACGTTTGCGGCCAAGGCCGGAGAGGAGCTTGACAGCGGATACCGCAGCGGGTATTTTCCGGTGACGAACAGCCACTCCATTACAATGGAGCTTGAAGAAGCGAAAAATGTATTCACCTTTGTTTACGTGCCGCTGCAAGAGGTAAATTACACGGTTCGGTATCTGGCGAAGGAGGACGGCCGTGCGCTGCTGGAGGAGCGGCACGTGACGACGGCGAATGCAGTGGTTACGGAGAAATTTGAAGCGATCACCGGATATGTACCGGACGCCTATCAAAAACGGCTGGTGCTCAGTGTGACGGAGGACGAGAACGTGATTACGTTCTGGTATGAGCAGGATGCATTTCATGCACCGCTGCGGATTGTCCATTGGGTGCAAAATACGATGGACGATGGCTACACGGAGTATCAGGCGGTGACAAATCTCGATGCAGTGATCGGGCGGCGCTATGAGGAAGCGGCGCTCACGATTCCGGGATTTTCTTACCAGGCGGAAAAGAGCAGGCCTGCCGGAGTTTTGACGGAGAAAGGTCTTGTTTTGGAGCTGTTTTATGACCGGATTGAGTATCCGTATGCGTTCCGCTTTTTGGAGCAGGGAACAGAGCGGGAGCTTGCGGCGGCGGTAATGGGTACAGCACGCTATCAGGCGCAGGTGCGGCAGGAGGCGCCGGACATCCGCGGCTACCGGCTCATCAGCGAAGCGGAGCAGACTGTTACGATTGCGCGGACGGACGGTACGGACGATACGCGCAATGTGCGGACGTTCTACTACCAGAAAGCGACGGCAGATCTGACAATCCGGAAAACCGTTGTAGGCGCGGTAGACAGTGGACAGAGCTTTGTGTTCTGTGTGACGGCAGCGGATGGGAGCCAGCAGCGGGTTGTCATTGAAGGCAGCGGTGAGGTGACGCTCCACGATCTGCCGTTTGGCACCTATACCGTGACGGAGGAAACGGCATGGAGCTGGCGCTATACGCCGGCGCAGGCGGAGCTTCGCGTCAGCGTAACGGCTGGGGGTGAAAATCTGGCGAGCTTTACGAATACGCGGACGAACGGCCGATGGCTCAGCGGAAGCGCCGCTGCGGTTAACCTCTGGGAGAGGGTAGAGCAGACGGCCGCGCAGATGCTCCGAGCGGTCAACAGCATCTTTGCTTGAGAGAGGGGGCGCTAGGATGAAGTGGAGACGAAAGAAGCGGCCATATCTGGCACTGCTGGCGGGAATTTTGCTGCTCTGCACGCTGGCCGGCGGCAGCCTTGCATGGCTGACGGCGCGGACGGCTGCGATGGACAATACCTTTACCGTCGGGCAGCAAAGCTGCGAGATTGAAGAAACGTTTGACAAAAAGGTAAAAACGGATGTGAAGGTGCGCAACACCGGTGATTTTGATGCGTGGATTCGTGCGGCGGTGGTTGTGAACTGGTCAGATGGCGCAGGCGGACTGGCAGGACGGCGGCCTGTGGAAGGGACGGACTACCGAATCGAATATGGAGACGATTGGGCGTTCGGCGCAGACGGATATGCATACTGCAAGCGCGCGACAGCACCGGGGAATCTGACGCCGGTGTGGATTGTGCGCTGCGAGCCGTTGGTCGATGCGCCAGAAGGATATGCACTGGAAGTGACAATCCTTGCCGAGACAATCCAAAGTGAGCCGCTGACCGCCGTGCGGGAAGCATGGCCGGCCAGCCCGGTGACAGGAGAGGTGGTGCAGCCATGAAAAAACGGATGCTCCGAGGGATTGCAATCCTGTTGGTTCTGGTACTGGCGGCGGGTGCAGCCGGGTTTGTGCTGGCGGAGAGCGGCGATCCGGCGCTGGTCTATGACGGCGCGGCGCACGCATTCTCCGTAGAAGCGGCGACGCCTTTTGCGGGAAACCGGCATGAAAACCTCTTTCCGGCGTTTCAGAACGTGATGCCAGGCGATACGCTGACGCAGACAATTCGGCTGAAAACGAAAAATCTGAGCTGCGACGCCGTCAGCATCCGGCTGAAAACCGAACCGGTGCAGGACGGGGAAGCAGAGGACGCGGCGCAGGCGAATGCGGACTATGAGAAGCTGCTGGAAAGTCCGTATGTGACGCTTGAGGTCTATGTGGACGGTGTGCTGAAGGATCGGGAATCGCTGGCAGAGGGCGTGCTGCTCGGGGATCTGCGCAGCGGGACTACGATAAGTATCAGCGTGAAGCTGGTTGTTGCACCGGAAGCCGGGAACGAATTACAGGCGCTCTGCGGAATGGTGGACTGGGTGTTTACCGCAGAGGAGCGGAACAACCCAGCACCGCCGAGCGGCGCAGAGCTGCTGGCAAAGGACAAACACGTCGCCTATGTGATCGGCTACCCGGACGGCGAAGTCAAGCCGGGGAAGGACATCACACGCGCAGAGGTTGCAACGATCTTCTTCCGTCTACTGACGGACGAAGCACGCGCAAGCTACTGGAGCAAGACGAATGCGTTCCGCGATGTGGCCTATGACAAATGGTACAACAACGCGATCTCCACGATGGCAAACGCCGGGATTGTGACTGGATACCCGGACGGAACCTTCCGGCCGGATGAGCCGATTACGCGCGCGGAATTTGCCGCGATCGCGTCGCGGTTCAACAAGGCGCAGCAGACTGCGCACTGCGGGTTTACGGACGTGGAGAAAAGCTACTGGGCGTATGACGAGATTGCGCTGGCGGAGCAGCTCGGCTGGGTCAACGGCTATCCGGACGGCACATTCCGGCCGAAACAGGACATCACGCGCGCCGAGGTGATGACGCTCACAAACCGGATGCTGGAGCGCGCTGTGGAGCAAGAGCATATGTTGAGCGGGATGCACACCTGGCCGGACAATACGACAGATCACTGGTTCTATGAAGCGGTGCAGGAGGCGACGAATTCGCACACCTACACGCGCCTATCAAAGCGGGTGCCGGAGCTTTCGTTCTGCTACGAGGACTGGAAAACGCTGCTGGCGGCTCCTGATTGGGCGGCGCTGGAAGAACAGTGGTCGGAAGCGAACAGTAAATAAGAAAAGGATGGGATTCCAACTTGGAATCCCATCTTTTTTGATAGTGTTAAATCTTGTGGTAGCTCTGCGGAATGCCGCCCTTTACAGAAACGACATAACCGTGGCCGGGGTCACAGGGATAGTCGAAGCGGATACCGCCGAACCAGTGCGCCAGCATCCCGCCGATGATGCCGCCGTGGATGACGCAGACGGCGTCCTCATCGCGCGCCAGAACCGGCGCGATAGCACGCAGTGCGCGCCCTGTGGAGAGATTGCCGCTCTCACCGCCCGGGCAGATTGCGGCTTCGCTGTTTTGCGCGCACCAGTCCTGAAATTCCGGGTCATCCTTGAGCTGCTCATAGCTGCGCATTTCAAAATGGCCGAAGTCGATTTCGCGCAGGTCGGAGAGCACTTCGTGCGGACGGTCTCCAAACAGAATGGCAAACGTCTGTTCGGTGCGGAGCATTCCACTGGTGTAGTAGTGTTTGGCTTCCGCGACGACGGGCGGATCGCTGCGCAGCGCGGCGATGCCGATGTCGGTTAGGGGAAGGTTTGTGCTTCCGTAGTAGAGATTTTTTAGGTTGCCTTCGGTTTTTCCATGGCGGATGAGAGTCAGGTTCATAGCAGTCCTCGATATGATATGAAATGATTACGGTTTTAATTGTTCAGGCAGTCCACAGAAAATGCGGGTTACCGTTTCGGCGCGGCGGGCGAGCTGCTGCAGCAGCGCACCGTGCCGCTCGCGCCAAGCGCGCTCTGCCGCGTCCATCGGCACGATGCCGCAGCCGATTTCGCGGGAGATCAGGATGACGTCCGGCGGGAAGTCGTCCGGCGATGGCACGGCGTTCCGCGTTAATTCTTCCAAATGGTAATAACAGCGCTTGCCGGGGACGAAGCCGGACGCAAGATCGCAGAGATCTTCGTCACACAGGCCGAACCGGGCGCGCGCCCAAGTCAGCTTGCCCTGATAAGCACCGCCTAAAATCAGTTGCATGGCAATCACCTCAGAAAAAACAGCACGGCAAGTCCTGTCAGCTCGCCAAGCGTGAGCGCAAAGCCGGAGATGTCGCCGGACATCCCATCGAGCTGGCGGAAGCCAAAGCGGACGGAGAGAGCGTAGACCAGCGCAGCCGCAAGGGGTGCAAAGCCGGAGAAACCGGAGCACATAAGCGGCGCGATAATGGCTGCCAGCAGAAGCAGGCAGAGAAAAAGTGTGTGGCCGAGCGGCGGATGAGTCTGACCGGCATACTGGCTGGTACGCATGGGTCGGAGATGCGATACGGCAAGCGCCGCGGCTGCGCGGCCGGCAACCGGGATAGCGGCCAGCGGTAAAAGCTGCGCCGTGCCGCAGGACGGGAACGAAAAGCAGACCGACCACTGCGCAAGGCCGAGCAGCACCATGGAGATGACGGCGAAAGCGCCGCAGTGGGAGTCCTTCAGGATTTTCTGGCGTGTCTCCAGATCGCGGCGGGACAGGACGGCGTCGCAGACGTCCATGAAGCCGTCGAGGTGGATAAAGCCGGTGGCGAGCCACGGAAAGACGGCGAGAATCAGCGCGGAAAGCGGATCCGGGACGGACAGCAGCGAAAGAAGCCACCCGGCGAGCGCCCAGAGCGCGCCGAGAATCACACCGGTGAGCGGCAGGCAGGTCAGCATCTTGCCGCGCGCGGACTCGCGCCAGCGCGGGAAGGGGCAAGGGATGGCAAGAAACATTCCCCAGGCCATAAAAAAGGCAAAAATCCAGTCTTTCATGGAAAAACCTCCTCTTGCAGCGCCGGAAATGTACCTTTCCAGAGATGTGGAATTCCGGCCGTGATGCTGGCAACGGTGTCAAAATCTGCTGCCAGAGTGCGGCAGATGTGCGCAAGCTGGCAGCGGTAGGTCTCCGTGCAGGGATCGTAGCAGATGCCATCGTACCAGAGGTTGTCGGCGACACAGACGAGATTGGCGCACTGGCGGCTGAGCAAATGCAGCTCCTCCGCAGCGCGCCGGCCGGCGGACTCGTCGAACGAACCGTCCGGGCGGAACATCTCATTGGCGAGGAGAGCGGTAACACTGTCGAACAGGACGGTGGCGTGCGGCGGAAGCTGCGCAAACGCGTAGGGCAGTGCGCGGCCGGCTTCGATTGTGGTAAACCCCCAGCCGTCGCGGTCAAGCAGATGCTTGCGGATGCGGTCGCGATCCTCGGCGTCGACCGGCTCCATGGTGGCCCAATAGATCATCGGTTTGCCGAGAACGCGGCAAAGCTGCTGGGCGAGATGGCTCTTGCCGCTTTTGCTGCCGCCGATCAGAAGATACGTCATGGCCGGGTCACCGTGAATGCGTCGGTCTGGCGGATTTCCGCCAGATAGTCGTCGTTGATGGCAGCCTGCTCAAATGTGGCCATGTCGCAGAGGACGGCGCAGGACGCCTTGAGAATCTGGAACATCAGCGGGCAGCCGCTGCCCTCGCCAAGGCGCATATGCAGCAGCAGGCACGGCTCCAAACCTAGCTCCTGCGCAGCAAGGCGGTAGCCGATTTCATACGATGCGTGTGACAGGAACAGATAGTCGCGCACGGCGGGGCAAAGACGCACGGCGCAGAGCGCGGCGACGATTGAGATAAAACCGTCGACCACGGCGGGAATCCGATGCGCGGCGCAGCCCAGGTAAGCGCCGGTCATGGCGGCCAGATCGAGTCCGCCAACCTTGGAGAGCACGTCAACCGGATCGGCAGAATCGGGCCGGTGCAGCGCAAGCGCGCGCGCGATGACAGACTGTTTTTTCTGAAACCCTTCGTCGGTCAGGCCACCGCCGCGCCCGGTGACGTCGGCAACCGATGCGCCGGTCAGCGCGCAGAGGATGGCGGAGGATGTAGTGGTGTTGCCGATGCCCATTTCGCCGATGCCGACGGCGGTCAGACCGGAAGCTTTTGCTTCTCGGACGGTATCGATGCCGACAGAGATGGACTGAATGGCTTCTGCGCGCGTCATCGCGGGGCGGACGGCGAAATTCTCTGTTCCGCGGCGGATGACGCGGCTGTGTATGGCGGGGCAGTGTGGGTCGGTCAGAATGCCGACGTCGGTGACGATAACCTCGTCGCCAAAATAGTGCGCGAGCGTCGACATCCCGGTTAGGCCGCGTGTCATGTTGATGGCCTGTGCGCGGGTGACGGACTGCGGCGTGCAGCTTACACCCTCGGCGCAGACGCCGTTGTCTGCGGCAAAGACAAGCACACCGCAGCGGCCAAGGCGCGGACGCGGTGCGGCAAAAATGCCTGCAAGGCGAATGGAGAGATCCTCAAGGCTGCCGAGACTGTGCGGCGGCTTGGCAAGCGCGGCCTGATGCTGCGCAGCGGATTGCATGGCAGCGTCATCGGCTGGGGAAATGGAAGCGCAGAGCGCGGACAATTCTTGTTCTGTCATGGTGGACTGCCTTTCTGTGGGTCAGAGATAGCCGTGCGCGCTGAGGTATTGCAGAGAGGGCGCGACGGATTGATTTTCAAGCGTGATTGTGACGTCCGGGAGCGCCGAGAGTGCGTCAAGCAGCGCCGGGATTGGTATACTACCGTCGCCGAGCGGGAGGTGCTCGTCCAGATGGCCGTGATTGTCGTGCAGGTGGACGTGGCGAAGGTAGGGACGCATCGGTTCCAGCCAGTCCAGCGGCGGCGTCTGGCTCACGACGGTATTGGCGTGGCCGACGTCGAGACAGAGACCGAAGCGCGGATCGTCAATGCCGCGCGCGATGGCAACGAGGGAATCGGGCGAAGGCTCCATGACATTTTCCAGTGCGATGGTCAGATCGGGCGGGAGCTGCGGAAGCAGATCACGCCAGAAGCAGATGGACTGCTCTATATACCACTCCGGGAAGTAGACAAGCGGAATATAGCCGCCGTGGAAAACAAGGCGGCGGACGCCAAGCTGCACAGCGACCGAAATGGTTTGCAGGCAGCGCTCGCGCACGACGGCGCGGACGCGCGGGTCGACGGAACAGGGAATGAGCTCGGCAAACGGCGCGTGCAGCCAGAAGGACGAAATGCCGTCCGTCTCGGCGCGCACGGCGGAACGCAGCGAAACGTCCTCCAGGTTTGGCGCGTAGCAAAACGCGGTGATTTCGTAGCCACAGCCATATTGCCGGGCAAGGCGCGGCGCGTCGGAGTCGGTGCCGGAGAGAAACAGACGGGAACGAAGGGAAACAGTTTGCGTGATACTCACCTCGGTGTGCGGCGTGGACGGCGGATATATGAAATCTGCATGGCTGCCGCCAAAAAGAGAATTTCAAAATCAAAAGTGCCGCGGGTATAATAGTGTCATCGGGTGACTACCGCGCGCCGGTTGGGAACGGCGGCGCGCAGAAAGCACGCTGATGTATCCTCTACAAAACCTTCGGCAATTGGCTCGTCCGTTGGGAGACCGATACCGAAGCGCCCGGATTTTTCTGCTTGGGAAACAGAAAAATCCGGGCGTTTTTCTATTTCCGGGGAATTGCGCCATTATCATAGCACAGAGGAGGGAAAAAGGCAAGAAAGACGCAATGGTAAGATCGGAGTCGTCTCCGAAAGGCGCGAGCAGCGCGCGGCGCTCTTTTGGATGGTAGGAACCGGCGCAACGGACAGATAAAGTCTGAAATTTTCTGAGAAAAAATGAGGGCAGCGGCAGACACCGTTGCCATCATTTTTTGCGGATTAAGCCCGTTCCTTCGGGTACATAGGAAACCAGACCTGAAAATGACAGATTGCGAAATGGAATAGGATATGGTATAATTCAAAATCAGGAAATTCTATTTTACAATAAAGAGGTTCTGAATATGGAAGCGAAAAAAAGAATTTTTTCCGGCATTCAGCCGAGCGGCGATCTGACGCTGGGTTCGTATATGGGTGCAATTAAAAACTGGGTTGCGCTTCAAGATGAGTATGACTGCATCTACTGCATCGTGGATATGCACGCGATTACGGTGCGGCAGGTTCCGGCCGATCTGCGCCGCCGCAGCCTGGAGCAGCTTGCGCAGTATATTGCCTGCGGTCTGGATCCGCAGAAAAATATCATGTTCATCCAGTCACACGTGCCGGCGCACGCGGAGCTTTCCTGGGTGCTTGGCTGCTACACGCAGTTTGGCGAGCTGAGCCGTATGACGCAGTTTAAGATGAAGTCGCAGCAGCACGCCGACAACATCACGGCGGGCCTGTTCACCTATCCGGTGCTGATGGCGGCGGACATTCTGGTCTATCAGGCCGATCTTGTCCCGGTCGGTGAGGATCAGAAGCAGCACGTGGAGCTTTGCCGCGACATTGCCACCCGCTTCAACAATTCCTTCCCCGACACATTTACGCTGCCGGAGCCGTTTATCCCGAGGATGGGCGCGCGCATCATGAGCCTTGGCAACCCGGTAAACAAGATGTCGAAATCTGAGCCGGACGGCTGCGTGTTCCTGATGGACAGACCGGAGGACATCATGCGCAAATTCAAGCGCGCGGTGACCGACTGCGAGACGGCGGTCAAGTATGACATGGTCAATAAGAAGGGCATTTCCAATCTGTTGACGATCTACTGCGCGGCGACGGGCAAGACGATCGAGCAGGCCGAAGCGGAGTTTGAAAATCAGGGATACGGCGTCTTTAAGCCGGCCGTCGGTGAGGCCGTGGTCGAGCTGGTGCGCCCGATTCAGGAGGAAGCAAAGAGACTGCTCGGCGATAAGGCCTATCTCGAGGGGATTTACAAGGAAGGCGCCCAGAAGGCGAGCTATCTCGCAGAAAAAACGCTGCGCAAGGTCTACAAGAAGATCGGCTTTGTAGCGCGCTAAGGAGAGTGTAACGGTTTGACAACCAGAACAGTGATCTATATGCTGCTGGCGATGGGCGTGGCCGCGGTTGTGTCGTTTTTGGCGACGCCGATGGTCAAGTCGCTGGCATACAAGGTCGGCGCGATCGACGTGCCGAAGGACAACCGCCGGATGCACAAGGTACCGATTCCGCGGCTGGGCGGACTGGCGATTTTCCTCGCGTTTTTGCTGTCGACCCTGGTATTTGCGGAGATTGACCGGCAGATGCAGGGCATTCTGCTCGGCGCGGTGATGATTGTCGTGCTTGGCGTGATGGACGATATCATGGCGCTCAAGGCGCTGCCGAAGCTGCTTATGCAGATCGCAGCGGCGGGCGTTGCGGTCTACTACGGCTGCCGGATTCAGTTTTTGTCGAATCCGAACGTGTTTTCGGATATGACCTATGTGAATCTCGGCTGGCTCTCGGTGCCGATTACGATCATTTGGATCGTGGCGATTACAAACGCAGTCAACTTTATCGACGGACTGGACGGACTGGCGGTCGGCGTGTCGGCAATTTCAACGGCGTCGCTGATCGTGATTGCGCTGATGGTCGCGGAGACGAATATCGCAATCATCCTCTGCGCGCTGTTTGGAGCGTGTCTTGGGTTTATTCCGTACAATTTCAACCCGGCGAAGATCTTTATGGGTGACACCGGCGCAACGTTTTTGGGATATATTCTGGCGACGCTGTCGGTGACGGGACTATTCAAGATGTACGCGATTATTTCGTTTGCGGTGCCGTTCCTCATTCTCGGCGTGCCGATTTTCGACATCTGCTTTGCGGTGCTGCGCCGCGTGGCACATGGGCAGAGTCCGATGCACGCCGACCGCGGGCATATCCATCACCGGTTGATCGACATGGGGTTCTCCCAGAAGCAGTCGGTTGCGATTGCATATATGCTGACGGCAATTTTGGGTCTGGCAGCGGTGTTGCTGACGTCGTCCGGCGAGCTGAAGGCACTGATTTTGATCGGCGCGGTATTTGTCGTGAGTATGATCGGCTTCCGTCATATTTTTGCCAAACAGGATCCGAAGCAGGCGGAGCAAGCTGCGCCTGAGAATACGCAGACACCGGAGCAGTCCGTACCGAACGGTGCGCCGGAGCAGGAAACCGCAGTGCAGCCGGAACAGAAACCGGAAACGACGGCGGATACGGAGGAGACAGATGGAAAAGATTAAAGTGATGTCGGTATTCGGCACGCGGCCGGAGGCAATCAAGATGGCGCCGCTGGTCAAGGAGCTGGAGCGGCGCGAGGAGATTGAGAGCATCGTCTGTCTGACCGGTCAGCACCGGGAGATGCTTGATTCGGTGATGCAGATTTTTAAGCTGCACGGCGACTTTGACCTTGATATCATGGAAAAGCGGCAGACGCTCTCGACGATTACCTGTAAGACGCTGCTCGGAATGGAACGCGTGTTTGAGCAGTCGAAGCCGGATTTGATTCTGGTGCACGGCGATACATCGACAACGTTCGCCGGGGCGCTGGCGGCATTTTACCATCAGGTGAAGGTTGGCCATGTGGAAGCCGGACTTCGGACATGGGACAAATATTCGCCGTTCCCGGAGGAGATGAACCGGACGCTGGTCGGTGATATTGCCGACTTGCACTTCTCGCCGACAAAGGCAAATGCGGAGAATCTGACACGTGAGGGCATCCAGGGTGATATTTTTGTCACGGGCAATACAGCGATCGACGCAATGCGCTATACAGTACGCGATGATTACAGGTTCGCAACGCCGATTCTCAACGAGCTGGACTTCCAGAACAAGCGGATTCTTGCCGTGACGTGCCACCGGCGCGAGAACTATGGCGAGCCGATGCAGAATATTATGCACGCGATTTTGCAGCTTGTGGAGGAAAATCCGGACGTGGAGGTTGTCTACCCGGTACATCTCAGTCCGGTTGTGCGTGAGTGCGCGTTCCCGATTCTGGGCAGCCATCCGCGCATCCATTTGATCGACCCGATTGACGTCGAGGAGATGCACAACCTGATTGCACGATGCTTCTTTGTGCTGACTGACTCCGGCGGACTGCAGGAGGAAGCTCCCGCACTCGGAAAACCGGTGCTCGTCATGCGGCGGGAGACGGAGCGCCCCGAGGCCATTGCGGCTGGGACGGCGAAACTCGTTGGCGTGGAGCGGGAAGAAATTCTGCGCGAAGCGAATGCGCTGCTGCACAGCGAGGAAGCCTATGCGAAGATGGCAAAGGCTGTGAACCCCTACGGAGACGGCCATGCCAGTGAACGCATTGCACAGGCAATTTTGTGGCATTTCGATAAAACAGAGAAAAAACCGGACGATTTTTGTCCGGAATAAGGCAGGTGAGGACAGTGAACGATAAGCGCAGGAATATGAAGATGGGATTGACCGTCTGCGCGCTGGCGTTGGCTGTCCTTACGATTTTAATTGTATTGTATCTGTCCGGCAGAAGCGGACGGAAGCATGATGAAATCGTGCTTCCAGACAGCTATCCGGCGGCAGAGACAGAGCAGCCGGAGCAGCAGCCGGAACAGGATGCTGCGCTCTCTGTGACGGCGGGCAATGTGCAGGCCGTATTGGGGAGTATGAAGCGGGAGACTGCGTATCACCAGACATTTACGGTGACACGTCGCTCCGGTACGCACACGCGCTCGACGGTTTTGGATATTTGGATCTCCGGCAGCCTTGCACGTGCGGAACTATCGGATGAATTTGAGACAAAAAATCTGTTGACGGATGGTGCGCGGGTCTACATCTGGTATGACGAGGAAACGGAACCCGCCGCGCTGACGCTGACAGATGGAATGGGCTATGAGGATCTGGCAGGAATTCCAACCTATGAAGATCTGCTTGCGCGGCCGGCATCGGAAATCCGCGAGGGCGGTTTTTTGTCGGACGGACAGACGGGACAAAACCTGATCTATGTGCGCGCCGCACAGGACGAAAGCGAACAGCAATATTGGATCAGCACAGATACGGGATTGCTGTATCGACAGACAACGACCGTGCAGGGCACGGTTGTCTACGAAGCGGAGCAGACCTTTTTAGAGCTGTTTGCCAACGGAGATGAAGCGATGAGCGGTGTGTTCCTACTGCCGGACGGCACGGCGCCATTTTGAGTTAAAATAGGAAGCAGGCGGCTAGAATCAGCAGCATGGTAAGACTGTCCTCCTCACTGTCCACCAGAAGAAGCAGCAGAATTAAGAGCAGAAGCAGATCGCCGAGATCGATGCTCTGCGGGAGCAGGTCGCGCAGCGAAAAGGAGCGACCGACGGGCGGAGCGCACGGCGGTGGTGACTGAGGTGCGGGGGACTGCATCTGGGGTTCTGCTTCCGGTGGATGCCAGTCGGGCAGCGCGTCATCGATGATTGTCTTGCGAAAGGTTCCGTCTGGATTGGCGATATAGCGCTGATACATGGAGCGCCCCCTTTCATTGCTTGCCGCCGGAATGGTGCAGCACCGCGCCGGCAAGGTCGGAGAGCTGCGCAAGGCGCAGCGCGCGGTCAAGTTTTTCCTGGCGGGAAGGTTTTAAAAACGGTTTGAGCGCGGATAGGAGCTTTTCCTGCCGCGCGGGTGCTCTGGACTGCGTTGCTTGCGGTGAAAATGCGGGACGTTGCGGCGGCTGCCGCTCGGCGTCCGCTGCTGCGGACGGCGCTTGCGGTTGCGCTGCGGCGCCTTGCGGCATAGTCTGCGGTTCGGCTGGCGGCTGTGCAGATGGGGCAGCGGGCAGCGACAGACCAAGCGATGAAGCCAGTGAAGCCAACTCTGCAAGCTGCGCCGGGTCATTGAGAAGCTGTTGTAAGGCGTCTTCCAGTCCTTCCATATTCAGCGCTCCTGAAACTGTGTGCCGCCGTGTGCTTGCAGATAGGGCGCAAGGATGCGCTGCACTGCGGCATAATCGCCGGATTTTGCGGCGCGGGCGGCTTCCCGCAGGGCAGAGGCATCTGTCTTTTGCAGGAGCGCGAGTAGGTGGCGGCCTTCGTCGGTTGCAAGAATTTCGCGCAGACGCGCTTCGCTCAGTGGGATGCCCTGTGGATTTGTTTGATGTTCCATGTGATACCTCCTGCAAAGACTGGGTTTATTTCAGTATATGCAGACAGATGGAGATAGGTGACTGAACTTGAATATTTTGGTGTTTTCGGATTCGCACAAAGCGCTCGGAACGATGGTCAACGCGGTGGAGCGGCTGCGGCCGGAGGTAGTGCTGCATCTCGGCGACCATCTGGCAGATGCGGAGGATTTGGAATATGCGTTCCCGGAGGTGGAGTTCTACCATGTTCCCGGGAATTGCGACTTTTTTACGACGACACAGCCAAGCCTGACGATCGAGCTGGACGGTGTGCGCATTTTCATGACGCATGGCCATTTATTCGGTGTGAAATCGCAGACCGACCGGCTCGCGGCGGAAGCGCGGCGCGTTGGCGCGCAGATTGCACTGTTTGGTCATACACACAGACCGTTGCTGACGGAAGAGGACGGACTGTGGCTAATGAATCCCGGCGCTTGCGGCGCGGGAGGAAGCTGTTTTGGGCAGATTCTCACGGATGGCAAAGGCAGTTTTTCCTGCCGGCTGCTGGACGGCGAAGATACGGAGGATAAATAATGCTGCTATTGATCGACATTGGAAATACCAATATTGTGCTTGGATGTTATAATAACGGTAAGATTACACAGGAAGCGCGCATTGCGACGGATCTGATTAAAACATCGGATCAGTATTGCATGGATTTGAAAAATCTGCTGTTGCTCTATGAGATTGACCAGAATACGGTCGAAGGTGTAATTATTTCCTCGGTTGTGCCGCCAGTGCTGAACTCTGTGCGCACAGCAGTTATGAAGCTGACGGGGAAAAAGCCGCTTGTAGTCGGTCCCGGGATTAAGACGGGACTGAATATTCTGCTGGACAACCCTGCGTCAGTCGGCAGTGACCTGGTAGTCGGTGCCGTGGCGGCGTTGCGGGAGTACAAGCCACCGCTTATCATGATCGATATGGGCACGGCGACGACGATTGCCGTAGTGGATGCAAACGGCGCGTATATCGGTGGAAGCATCTGCACCGGCGTCAAGGTGGCGACGGAAGCGCTTGCCGGCCGTGCGGCACAGCTCCCGGGCATCAGTCTCGACACGCCCAAAAAGGCGATCGGCCGCAACACGATCGACGCGATGCGCAGTGGCATAATGCTGGGCAATGCGTGCATGATCGACGGCATGATTGAACGAATTGAGGAAGAACTCGGGCAGAAGGCGACCGTCGTGGCGACGGGGGGCATCGCGAGGTTTATTCTGCCGATGTGCCGCAAAAAAATTATTTATGACCGAGACCTGTTGCTTAAGGGGCTGGTTATTCTTTATGAAAATAACCGGCGGGACAGCAGATGAGCGGCATTCCACACTTTCCAGTCCGCATTATTCGACAGGCAGTTAAGGTGCTTGAAACGCCAATGCGGGTGTATGAGGAGGGGGAATTGCGGCGGCGTGCGGCAAAAATGCGGGAAGCATTCGGCTGGAGTGCGGCGGATTGCTGCTGCTATGTGCCGGTGCGCTGCTGCGCGGAGCGGCTGATTTTGCGGCTGCTGCGGCAGGAGCGCTGCGGCAGGAGCGCTGCGGCGCGGAGTGCACGACAGCGGCAGAGCTGCGGCTGGCGCGGCAATGCGGGTTTTCCGGCGCAGCCCTTCGCTATGCGCCGCTGGTTCCCGATGCGGAGGGCGAGCGTCTGGCGCAGGCGCTCGGCGCGGGATATGTGATCGACGACCCGGCGCTGCGGCCGGGATATGTTCCTTCGCGCGTGTGGCTGCGGGTGAACCCCGGCGGACTGCTGATGTATGGCGGCAAGGCGCTCGCGCAGTGCCGCAAAAGTAAGTTTGGCATGGAGCGGCAGGACGCATTTTTGCTGGCGGAATACTACTGCGCGCAGGGCGCGGAGGTCGGCTTTGCGATCCATCTGACGGAAAACGAGCCGGCAGTGGAGCTTTACGCCGCGCAGACGCAGCTTTTGCTGGAGTGGACGCGCGCGTTTGAGGAGCAGACCGGAAGAACGCTGCGGCTGTGCGATCTGGGCGGGGGACTCGGCGTCGCCCGCAGGCGGGAAGACGAGGACGTATCCGCGGAAGCGGCGGCGGAGCTTGTGCGGCAGACTGCGGCGGGGAGAGACATTCAGATTTCTGCCGCGCCCGGCGTCTGGCTGCTGGCGCAGAGCGGCACGCTGCTCAGCCGCGTAGTGATGCTCAAGCAGCGCGAACGGCCGCTGATGCTGCTGGATGCGGACTGCGGAGGACGAATTGCGCCGGGAAATTACCGGCTTGTTGAAATTTTGGGGAAGAAAACCACAGACGTGCGGCAGCTTGCGCTGACGGATGTGGTTGGCAGCGGGGATCTGCGCGACCGGATTGCGGAGCGGCGGGTGCTGCCGCAGGCAAAATGCGGCGACATTGCGCTCGTTTACGGCATTGGCGCTGACCGGCTGGAGATTCCCGCCGCGCTGCTTGGCTGCGACGGAGCGGTTTATCGGCTGACAGAGACGGAGCCGTTTTGCGTCAGGGCAACAGACAACGCCTGACGCGGGAGCGGACAGAAGCCGGCCGACGGCAGAGAGTCAGAGCATCAGGAACGTGAGGACGATGCAGGCGGCGAAGCCGACGCCGATCAGTGCGGTGACGGCTGTCTCGACAAGGTTCAGCAGATTACGGCGGCGCTCAGCGGCGCGGAAGCGCAGCGATGCGCGGCGGTTGACGGCGGCGTAGTCCAACGGCTCACGGGCGGACGGATACAGCTCAATCACATTGTTCATCATAGGAAAGATACCTCCTTGCTTTCTGAGGTGAGTATAGCAGATGTACTGTCCGATAAAACGGACAGCGGAGCGCGCGGCGGAGATTTTTTGCGCTACGCGGCATAGGGTGTATGGATTGTTCAGAAACGATGGCTGAGAAAGGATGGGTATTATGCAGGAATTTACGATTGCATCGAACGGCGGCGGGCAGCTCCGCTGCGGACTTTGGACGCCGGAGGGAACGCCGAAGGCGGTTGTGCAGATCATTCACGGAATTGCGGAGCACATCGGACGGTATGACGACTTTGCGGCGTTTTTGACGGCGCACGGCTATGTCGTGGCTGCGGACGACCATATGGGACACGGCGGCTCGGTGCAGGACGGCCGGTATGGTTATTTCCGCGGCGGCTGGCTGACTGCGGTGGCCGACGAGAAGGCGCTGCATGACAAGATGGCGGCGGACTACCCGGGGATTCCGTATTATATTCTGGGACACAGCATGGGTTCGTTTTTGCTGCGGACGTATCTCTATACGTATCCGGAGGCACTGGACGCGGCGATCATCTCCGGCACAGGCTGGGAACCAAAGGCCAAGGTGAAGGCCGGGCAGCTCGTCTGCAAGCTGGAGGAAAAGCGCGTCGGCGAGACGAACACGAGCAAGCTGGTGACGAACCTGATGTTCGGCGGCTATAACAAGCCGTTTGCGCCGGTGCGGACGAAGAACGACTGGATTTGCAGCGTGGACGAGGTGGTCGACGACTATACGGCAGACCCCTGGTGCGGCTTTGACGCGACGGTGGGATTGGCGCGCGATCTGCTCTCGGGCGTGGAGATGAACGAAAAGACGGAAAACCTCGAAAAGATGAACAAGCAGCTCCCGGTGCTGTTTGTGTCCGGCGGGAAAGACCCGGTCGGCGGGATGAGCCGCGGCGTGCTGGCCTGCATCGACGCCTTTAAGCGGGCGGGGATGAAGAAGGTCACGATTCGGATTTACCCGGAGGGACGGCACGAGATGCTGAACGAGGAAAACCATGAGGCGGTCTACGCCGACATTCTGCAATGGCTGACAACGCTTGCGTAACGTGCGGCGAAACAGAAGGAATCTGCGAGAAACAGTGCGAACCTCCCGGAAATTGCTTCCGGGAGGTTGTTTTTTTGAGATGCTTCTGCTATAATAAGAAACGATTTGTAACCTTTTGAGAGGATGACGCGGATGAACAGACGTGTTTTACAGAGAATAGCGCTGTTTGGCATGATGCTCTGCCTGCTGCTGGGAACGGCGGCCGCGGAGGAATGGTATGACAGCGACCCGACGATCGGCGCGGCGCAGACGACGAGCGAGACGGAGCAGACCGCCGCGCAGCAGCGGTTTTTTGACGTCAGCGCGACGGACTGGTATTACAGCGTCGTGATGCAGCTTGCGGAGAACGGGACGATTGACGGCTACCCGGACGGGACGTTCCGCCCGCAGCGCACCGTGACGACCGGGCAGGCGCTGAAGATGATTCTGCTGGCGGCGGGATATGAGGAGCCGGAGCGTGTGGCATCGCACTGGGCGCGCGGATATTTGGATCTGGCGATTGAAAAGGGATTTGTGACGCGCTTCAAGGAGATCACGGATCTGGATGTGCCGATCAGCCGGGAGCTGGTGGCGCAGATTGCGGCGCAGGCCATGGGATTGCAGCGACCGGACACGCTGGGTAGTCCGTTTACGGATACGGACAATGATTATATTGTATCGTTGGCGGCGGTCGGCATTGTGGATGGCTACAAGGATGGAACATTCAAGCCGGAAAAATCGCTGACGCGCGCGGAGCTTTCTGCGATTACGGCGCGTATCACGAATTATCTGGCGCCCACAACGCCGGACAGCGGCAGCACGGATGTGGACGACACGACGCCGATCACGCTGCGGACAACTGAAAACGGCGTGGCGTTTATCAAGACGCGCGAAGGATTTCGGTCGACGGCATATTGGGATTATTCGCAGTATTCGATCGGCTACGGTTCGCGCTGCGAGGCGAACGAGTATCCGAACGGCATTACGCAGGAGCAGGCGGATCGGCTGCTGCGCGTGAAATTGCAGGAGTTTGAGAAGAAGCTGGACGCATTTTTGACGAAGAATGGCCTGACGCTGAGCGACACGCAGTATGACGCGCTGATTTCGCTTACATACAACATCGGCTCGACGTGGATGAACAGCAGCCGGCTGGCACAGTATTTGATTGCGCGGAATTACACGCACAATGAGCTGGCATCGGCCATGGGCATCTGGTGCCACGTGACGGAGAGCACCGGCACGTCAATCCACGACGGATTGATTGAGCGGCGTATCCGGGAGATCAAGCTGTTTTTGTACGGCGACTACGCCGGGACGAGCGCGCCGAACTTCTATTATGTCCGCTTCAGCTCGGACAAGGGTAAGATTGACGTTGACATCGCGTTCTATGAGAACGGAAGCACGTTTACGCCGTATTACGGCGCGGCGAGCAGCGACGGCGACACGTTCCTCGGCTGGTACACGGCGGAGGGCATTGAGCTGCCGCAGAACGCGCTGCTGACGCAGAGCTACACGGTCAGCGCGCGCTGGCAGAGCGGCACAGTGACGGCAGAGCCGGGCACGGGCACGGACAGCGGAAGCACCGGGGGTGACATCACCGGCGGCACCGGTTTCTGGGGAGAGAACTGAGTGTCCGAATTATAGGACATGGGACGTGATATACTCTGTACAGATCAACCGAAAGGGGAGCTGTACGATGGAAATTCGCGTTCGCTATGTCAAAGGGCACGTTGAGGTTTATAATCTGCGCGGAGAATTTCTGTTTTCCGCGGACACGATGGCAGAGGCGGAGGAGCTTCTGGAGGAGTAAGACTTGAATATTCAGATTTTCGGAAAAGCCAAGTGTTTTGACACGAAAAAGGCCGAGCGATGGTTCAAGGAACGGAGAATCAAATTTCAGTCGATCGATCTCATCAAGTACGGGATGTCCGGCGGGGAATTTGACAGTGTGCTCCGCGCGGCCGGCGGAATTGACAAGATGATCGACTGGACGGCGAAAAGTCCGGACATCGACCTGATGCGCTATATGGACGACACGCGCGCAAAGGAGGACAAGGTCTTTGACCAGCCGAAGCTGATGCGGACGCCGGTTGTGCGCAACGGCAGGCAGGCAACCGTCGGCTATTGCCCGGAAATCTGGGAGACTTGGGAATAAATAACGAACAGCACCTCAATCGAGGTGCTGTTTTTTTGATTCGGTTTCAGGCCGATTTGGAATGTGCGCGTCCTTGGAAAGACCCTGTGCGATGGCGGGGAAAAAATTCTCAGTATCGGCGGTCGGCTGGATGTTATAGGTGCCGTACTGGTTGACGAGATCGAGACAATCCTCCGGCTGGCCGGGAAACGCACGCGTCATGGGCGCTGGATCGTAGGAAAAGCCAGGCTTGTCCGGGTAGGGAACCGGGATGGGCGGCTGCTTGTCTGCCATTTGAAATCACCTCGCGGATAGTATGCGCAGATTTTGAAAAAAACAGCACAGTTTATAAGGCACAAAAAATGGACGGTACGTTGCCGTACCGTCCATTTCGTTGGAAAATTATTTGTCGTACAGGTCGATGAGCTTGAGCAGGTGCTCGTAGCGCTCCTTGGCGTTCTCCTCGTTCTTCGCGAACAGGACGGTGGCGCGCTCCGGGAACTCGCGGGTCAGACGGCTGTAACGAGCTTCGTTCATCAGGAACTCCTGATAGCCGCCGGCCGGCGCCTTGGAGTCGAGCGTGAACTTCTTCTCGGCGGCCGGGTTGAAGCGGAACATATTCCAGTAGCCGCAATCGACAGCCTTCTTCATTTCCTTCTGGCAGTTGGCCATGCCGCCCTTGATGGAGTGCATCTCGCAGGGTGCGTAGCCGATGATCAGGGACGGGCCATGGTAGGCTTCCGCTTCCTGAATTGCCTTGAGGGTCTGCGCGGCGTTGGCGCCCATGGCGACCTGAGCCACGTAGACATAGCCGTAGGACATGGCGATCTCCGCGAGGGACTTTGCCTTGGTCTCCTTACCGGCAGCCGCGAACTGCGCAACCTGGCCGATGTTGGAAGCCTTGGAAGCCTGTCCGCCGGTGTTGGAGTAGACCTCGGTGTCGAACACGAAGATGTTGACATCTTCGCCGGAGGCGAGGACATGGTCGACGCCGCCGAAGCCGATGTCGTACGCCCAGCCGTCGCCGCCGAAGATCCAGACGGACTTCTTGGCGAGGTAGGACTTCTTGGAGAGGATCTCAGCGCCCAGCTTGCAGGCGTCGCAGTCGCAATACTTCTCGCCCTTGGCCTTCAGCTCAGCAGCGTGCTCGGCAAACCGCGGGACGGAAGCCAGCTCGTCAACGGTAGAGACGTTCTCCTCGAGCGCGGCGACATAAGCCTTGGTAGCTTCGGCGTTGGCGTCGAGATCATTGACGGTGTCGAGGTACTTCTGTGCGGCGGCCTTGAGGTCGGCGTTCGTCCACTCGACGGCGAGCAGCGCCTTGGTCTTTTCGATCAGGCTGTCGCGGATGGCCTTCTGGCCGAGGTACATACCGAAGCCGTGCTCGGCGTTGTCCTCGAACAGGGAGTTGCACCATGCCGGGCCGTGGCCTTCGGCGTTCGTGCAGTAGGGGGAAGTAGCGCCCGGGCCGCCCCAGATGGAGGAACAACCAGTGGCGTTGGAGATATACATCTTGTCGCCGAAGAGCTGGGTGACGAGACGCGCGTAGCTGGTCTCGGCGCAGCCTGCGCAGGAGCCGGAGAACTCAAGCAGCGGCTTGCGGAACTGGCTGCCCTTGACATCGGGCGTCTGGAGCTCCTTCTTCTCGGAGACCTTCTCGACGCAGTAGTTGAACACGTCCTGCTGATCGAGCTGGGTTTCCTGCGGAACCATCTTGAGAGCCTGCACCTTCTCGGGGCAAGCGCCGACGCAGACGCCGCAGCCCATGCAGTCCAGCGGGGAAATGGCCATGGTGAACTGATAGACACCCTTGCCCTTGCCGGCCTTGACAGGCACGATCTTCGCGGCGGCGGGAGCGTTCTTCGCTTCCTCGTCGGTCAGAGCAACGGTACGGATGGTGGCGTGCGGGCAGACATAGGCGCAGTTGCCGCACTGGATGCACTTCGTGGCGTCCCATTCGGGAACTGCAACGGCAACGCCGCGCTTCTCATAAGCGGCAGCGCCAAGCTCGAACTGGCCGTCGACATGATCCATGAACGCGGAAACAGGCAGGCTGTCGCCGTCCATCTTGTCGATCGGGAACAGGAGGTTCTTGACCTGCTTGACCAGCTCCGGCTTGCCCTCGAGCGCATGGTCGACCACAACATCTTCAGCGTTTGCCCAATCAGCGGGAACGTCGATCTTGACGTAGGCGGTAGCGCCGGCGTCGATGGCCTTATGGTTCATCTCGACGACGTCCATGCCCTTCTTGGAGTAGGACTGCGTGGCCTTCTCCTTCATATACTGGATGGCTTCTGCCTCGGGCAGAACCTTGGCCAGCGAGAAGAATGCGGACTGGAGGATGGTGTTGGTACGCTTGCCCATGCCGATGGACTGCGCCAGGTCGATGGCGTTGATCGTGTAGAGCTGGATGTTGTTCTTGGCAATGTAGCGCTTGGAAGCGGCATCCAGATGGTGCGCAAGCTCCTCCGGCGTCCACTGACAGTTGATCATGAACACGCCGCCCGGCTTGACATCACGCACGATCGGGAAACCCTTGGTGATATAGGACGGGTTGTGGCAGGCGACAAAGTCGGCCTTGTTGATGTAGTACGGGCTCTTGATGGGCTTGTCGCCGAAGCGCAGATGGCTGATGGTGACGCCGCCGGTCTTTTTGGAGTCGTACTGGAAGTAGGCCTGCACATACTTGTTGGTATGGTCGCCGATGATCTTGATGGAGTTCTTGTTGGCACCGACGGTACCGTCGCCGCCGAGACCCCAGAACTTGCACTCGATGGTGCCTTCGGCAGCGGTGTTCGGGCAGTCCTTGTCCTCTGCGAGGGAGAGGTTGGTGACGTCGTCGACGATGCCGATGGTGAACTGATGCTTCGGAGCATCCTTCTTAAGCTCATTGTAGACAGCGAACACGGATGCGGGGGGCGTGTCCTTGCTGCCGAGACCGTAGCGGCCGCCGATGATGGTTGCCTGCACGCCGGCGTTGGCCAGAGCGGTGACAACATCCATGTAGAGCGGTTCGCCGATGGAACCCGGCTCCTTGGTGCGGTCGAGCACGGCGATCTTCTTGGCGGTAGCCGGGATCGCTGCGACCAGCTTGTCGGAGCAGAACGGACGATAGAGGCGAACCTTCACAAGGCCGACCTTCTCGCCGTGGGCGTTCATGTAGTCGATGACTTCTTCCGCGACGTCGCAGATGGAACCCATGGCGACAATGACGCGGTCGGCGTCGGGTGCGCCGTAGTAGTTGAAGAGCTGATAGTCGGTGCCGAGCTTTTCGTTGACCTTGCCCATGTACTTCTCGACGACTGCGGGCAGCGCGTTGTAGTACTGGTTGCAGGCTTCACGATGCTGGAAGAACACGTCGCCGTTTTCGTGGCTGCCGCGCATGGCCGGATGCTCCGGATTCAGCGCGTGACGGCGGAAGTCTTCCACGGCGTCCATGTTGCACATTTCCTTCAGGTCGGCGTAGTCCCACACGGCGACCTTCTGGATCTCGTGAGAGGTACGGAAACCATCGAAGAAGTTCAGGAACGGAACCTTGCCTTCGATTGCGGCCAGATGCGCGACGGGAGACAGATCCATGACTTCCTGCGGGTTGGTCTCACAGAGCATGGCAAAGCCAGTCTGACGGCAGGCCATGACGTCGGAGTGGTCGCCGAAGATGTTCAGCGCGTGCGTGGAGACGGTACGAGCCGAGACGTGGAACACGCAGGGGAGCTGCTCTGCCGCGATCTTATACATATTCGGGATCATCAGCAGAAGACCCTGGGACGCGGTGTAGGTGGTGGTCAGAGCGCCGGCACCGAGGGAGCCGTGGACTGTACCGGATGCACCGGCCTCGGACTGCATCTCCGCGACCTTGACGGTCGTGCCGAAGATGTTCTTCAGGCCGGCCGCAGACCACTGGTCGACAAAGTCGGCCATCGGGGACGACGGGGTGATGGGGTAAATGCCGGCGACTTCGGTAAACGCATAGGATACGTGAGCCGCAGCATTGTTGCCGTCCATCGTTTTGAATTTACGAGCCAAAACAAATTACCTCCTAAAAGTAATTACATAATCATGCACGATGATTGTATCACAAAATTCTTGGCCTGTAAATCAAAATTCATATAATTCTGAAGAACTGCTCAAAAATTCGATGCAAATCGATTGAAAGCGACAAGCGATTGCGTGCGGTTGCAGAAACTTGAAATTTAGGTTGGCATTTTTGGAAGAATGCGGTATGATAGAAACAGAGAAACGACGGAATTGGAGGAGGGACGCGGATGCTCAGCCGGGTTCATTCGATGGGGCTCAATGGAATTCAGGGATATGAGGTCTCGGTGGAATGCTATATTACCAACGGCCTGCCGGGATTTGAGATTGTCGGACTGCCGGATGCGGCCGTCAAGGAGGCGCGGGAGCGCGTGCGCGCGGCGATCAAAAACTGCGGATTCAAGTTTCCGGTCAGCCGGATTACGCTGAACCTCGCGCCGGCCGGGACAAAAAAGTCCGGCACGCTCTATGATCTGCCGATTCTGCTCGGGATTCTGGCGGCGAGTGAGCTGATTCATCTGCCGAAAACGGACTGCGCGTTTCTGGGGGAGCTGAGCCTGGAGGGGAAGCTGCGCCCGGTGCGCGGTGTGCTTCCGATGGCGCTGGCCGCAAAGGAAAAGGGCATTCAAGAGCTGTACGTCCCGGCAGAAAACGCGGCGGAGGCCACGCTGGCCGATGGGTTGAAGGTGTACGGCGTGACATCGGTGCGGGAGCTTGCGGCACATTTTACGGGGCAGACGCCGCTGGAAGCGGCAACGCCGTGGGAGCCTGCGGCGGACGCACGGCAGTTTTTACCGGATTTTGCGGATGTGAAGGGGCAGGAAAACGCCAAGCGCGCGCTGGAGATTGCGGCGGCGGGCGGACACAATGTTTTGCTGGTGGGGCCTCCCGGCTCGGGCAAGAGTATGCTCTCCAAGCGGCTGCCGTCGATTTTGCCGGATATGACGCGCGAGGAAGCGCTGGAGGTGACGAAGATCTACTCGGTGATGGGGATGCTGTCGCCGGAGCAGCCGCTCGTGCAGACCCGGCCGTTCCGCGCGCCGCACCACACGGCGTCGGCCACGGCGATGGCGGGCGGTGGGACAACGCCGCGCCCCGGCGAGGTTTCGCTGGCGCACAAGGGCGTGCTGTTTTTGGACGAGCTGCCGGAATTTCGCCGCGATACGCTCGAGGTGCTGCGCCAGCCGCTCGAGGACGGACAGGTGACGATTTCGCGGGTACAGGGTTCGATGACGTATCCGAGCGAGTTTATGATGGTGTGCGCGATGAACCCCTGCAAGTGCGGCTGGTACGGCGACCCGAGCGGACGGTGCACGTGCTCGCAGGCGTCGGTCGACCAATATCTGTCCCGCGTGTCGGGACCGATGCTCGATCGGATTGACATCATTGTGGAGGTGCCGGCGGTCAAGTTTGAGGAGCTGAGCCGGAGAGGGAGCGCAGAGCCGTCAGCAGAGATTAAAAAGCGTGTGGACGCGGCGCGCAAGCGCCAGAATGCGCGCTATGCGGGAAGCCGGACGCAGTGCAACGCGCTGATGCAGCCGGCGGAGCTTAGAACCGTCTGCCAGCTCGACGAGGCGTGTACGGCGCTGATGCAGCAGGCGTTTTCGGCGCTGCACATGACGGCGCGGAGCTATGACCGTGTGCTGAAGGTGGCGCGGACGATTGCCGATCTGGACGGCAGCGAGCAGATGCAGCCGCAGCACATTGCGGAGGCAATTCAGTACAGAACGTTCCAGTTTGGGAGCGAACGAGGATAAAGGAGACAGTATGAAGGAACTATTTTTGCTGAAATTGGGCGAGATCGTCCTGAAGGGACAGAACCGCCGCACGTTTGAGGACAAGCTGAAGGCCAACACGCGCCGAAGAATGGCCGTGTTCGGCGACTTCAAGGTGACGATTACGCAGTCGACGCTCTATGTTGAGCCGAAAAATGACGAATGCGACCTCGACGGCGCGTGGGAAGCCTGCGGGACGATCTTCGGCATTGCGCAGATGTGCCGCTGCCGTGCGTGTGAGAAGGACTTGGACGCGATTTTCAAGACTGTGGTGGAGTATCTCGGCGACGAGCTGGCGGTGCAAAAGAGCTTCAAGGTGGAATCGAAGCGGTCGGACAAGCGGTTTCCGCTGAACTCGATCCAGATTTCGCAGGACATCGGCGGACGGCTGGCGGAGGAATTTCCACAGGTGGCGGTTGATGTGCACAACCCGAGCTATGTTGTGAACGTCGAGGTGCGCGAGACGGCGGCGTATGTGCATGGGCCGTCGGTGCCCGGTGCGGGCGGACTGCCGACCGGCACGGGCGGACGCGCGGCGGTGCTGCTGTCGGGCGGCATCGACTCGCCGGTCGCGGGATATATGATCGCAAAGCGCGGCGTGGAGCTGGAGTGCATCCACTTCTTCTCATATCCGTATACGTCGGAGCAGGCGAAGGAAAAGGTGCTGGAGCTGGCGCGGATTATGACGAAATACTGCGGGCGGATGACCGTGGATGTGGTTGGATTTACGGAGATTCAGGAGGCCATCCGCGACAATTGCAAGGAAGAATACTTCACGATCATCATGCGGCGGTTCATGATGCGCATTTCTGAGCGCATTGCGCGCGAGCATGGGGCGAAGTGCCTTGTGACGGGCGAGAACCTCGGACAGGTGGCGAGCCAGACAATGGACGCGATGGCGGTTACGGGCGCGGTGCTGAATATGCCGCTGTTCTGCCCGCTGATCGGCTTGGATAAAGAGGAAATCGTGACGATTGCACGGAGAATCGGCACGATGGAGACTTCGATTTTGCCGTACGAGGACTGCTGCACGGTGTTTACGCCGAAGCACCCGAAAACAAAGCCGGTGCTCGCGCTCGTCGAGGCCGAGGAGGAAAAGATGGACGTTGAGGGACTGATCGCGCGGGCGATCGAGAACACGGAAAAGGTGGCGATCCGGTACTATGAACCAGAATCTGCCGTTTGAGGTTTTGCGTCAGCTGCGCGCGCAGGGGAGAACGCTGGCGACGGCGGAGTCCTGCACGGGCGGACTGATCGGCAAGCTGCTGACCGATGTGCCGGGAAGCTCGGAGGTCTATCTGGGCGGTGTGATTTCGTACACGAACGGTGTGAAGCGGCGGCTGCTCGGCGTCAGCGAGGACACGCTGCGCGTCTATACGGCAGTTTCGCGCCAGACGGCGCACGAGATGGCACGCGGAGCGCGCGAGGTGATACAGGCGGATGTCGGCGTGAGCGTGACAGGACTTGCCGGGCCGGACGGCGACGGAACCGGGCGGCCAATCGGACTGGTGTATGTCGGTATTGACACGGAGGGATTTTCGTACTGCCAAGAGCTGCATCTGACCGGGGATCGCGCGGCGGTGCGGGAGCAGGCCGCGGAAGCGGTTTTGAATATGATTTTGGAATATGCATAAGTGAATTGCTTTTTGCGAAGCCGGGTTCTTTTCGCATTCAGAGAAAGAGAGACAACTTTTGCACCCCATTCTTTTTCCTCTATTCGGAGAACGGCCGATGCTGCGGCAAGGGGGGCGATGAGGGCATCGACCCCTACAAGGTGCGGTGCAAATCAGCAGTGTAGTAGGCGGGCGGACAGAGCCGTCCGCCCCTACAAGAAGTGCGGCGTGATATTTGGATAGAAAAGGCGCTCCCGGCGACGGCCGGGAGCGCGATTTTTATTGGGTTTTCCATTTGCGGCAGCGGCGCGCCTTTTGGCGGCGGCGGTGCGCAGACTGGATGGTGAAGAACAGGATGACGGCCACGATCGCGGCGATGGTCAAAATCAGATAGAGCGTCGTATTGGAGTTTGACGTCTTGACGGACAGCCACAGGTCGTTCATCTGCTGCGTGGCTTCGACGCTGAGCTCGGCAAAGGCTTCGCTCCGCGCGAGCGTCTCATCGTCGGGGTAGGCGACGGGGTCATTCACGAGTTCTTCATCAAGGTATTCCTTCGCGGCAGTCTCGGGCGTGGAATAGCCGATGTAGTCGAGATTGGCGGCCGAGATGTCCGGGCGGCAGAGAAAGTTGATGAACGCTTCCGCGCCTTCTTTATTCTGGCAGCCTTTCGGGATACACATGGCGTCGATGAAGATGTTATACCCCTCCTGCGGATGGCTGAACGCCAGGTCGGGGTTTTCTTCGACCATGGTGAGGAAGTCGCCGGCGTAGTAGGGCGCTGCCCACGCTTCGCCGCGCTCCATTTTGTCGAAGATCTGATCCATGACGTAGCCTTGCAGGACAGGGGACTGCGTGGCCAGCAGGTCGGCGGCGTTTTTGAGCTCCTGCTCGTCCTCGGTATTATAGCTGTAACCGAGAAGATTTTCCGCGATGGCGAATGCGTCGCGCGGATTGTCGAACATGAGCAGCTTGCCGGAATACTTGCTGTTCCAGAGACACGACCAGCTCTGCGCGTCTTCCTCCGAGACGTAGTTCGTGTTGTAGATCAGGCCGACCGTGCCCCACGTGTAGGGGATGGAGTAGGCATTGGTGGGGTCGTAGGCCTGGTCGCGGAAGGTGCCGTCGATATACTGGTAGTTCGGGATATTGTCAAAATTCAGCGGCTCAAGCATATCCTCGGAGATCAGCTTGGCGATCATATAATCCGAGGGAATGATGACATCGAACGTGGTGCCGCCGGTTTTGAGCTTGGTATACATCGATTCGTTGGAGTCGAAGGTCAGGTAGTTGACCTTGATGCCGGTCTCCTCCTCGAAGGCGGCGATGACGTCGAGACAGTCGTCGGTGCCGTCGGAGATGTACTGGCCCCAGTTGTAGACCGTGATCTCATTGGCGGCGGCGCTGACGGCGACAGGCAGCATGGCAATTACCAGAACGGCAAGGAGCAGGAGGGAAGCAAGGCGTTTTTTCATGCGTGCACCCTCCTTGTCTTTTGACGGCTTTTGTCGGACTTCGCCTGAAGCAGGTTCATCACGGACATCAGAATGAGAATCGCGAGGAACATCAGCGTAAACAGGGCGTAAATCTTCGGCTGGATGGGCTTTTTGACGTAGTTGTAGATCTCGACCGGGAGCGTGATGAAGCTCGAGCCCGTGACAAAGTAGGAGATGACGAAGTCATCCAGACTCATGGTAAAGGCCATGAGCGCGCCGGAGATGATGCCGGGCATGATCTCATGGATGACAACCTTGGTGAACGC
>CAKUJA010000010.1 GCA_934661135.1 uncultured Oscillospiraceae bacterium | reverse complement strand
AGGAGCTCACGCTGCATACGCGCCGGCAGGCGCTTGCCGCGCAGAAAGCCGACCTGTTGGAGATTCAAAGCGGCCTGAGTAAGCTGAAAAACCTGCGGAATGACCGTCTCCTGCCGCAGAGCTTCGATGTCTTTGACGTAGCGACAGGCGAATACGACAAGCGCGTGCGCGACGTTGAGCCGATTGGCAGCACAGACTCCTACCTCGACGCCTACCCCGTCTTTGCAAACTACCCAAAATCCGGCGATTTTCTCCTTGGTCAGACCGAAAACTGCATGAAATCCGTCGCCGCAATAAAATCCCGCTGCGAAGCGGCCGGCGTCAACCTGGTTGTCGTGGCCGCCCCGGTTTACATCGACTATTTTCAGAACTTCCAAGCCGAAGATGTCGCCAATTTCTATGCTTCTCTCGCAAAAGTCACCGATTTCTGGGACTTCTCGTGCAGCAGTGTGAGCTGTGAACCACGTTACTTCTACGACGCAACCCACTTCCGCAACGCCGTCGGCAACATGATTGCCGCGCGTATCGCGGGCGATGATTCCATCTACATTCCGGATGACTTCGGCACATTTGTCACCGCGGACACGCCGGATTCCTATTTTTCCGAGGTGTTGCAGGCAACGCCGCTTGCGGAGAGCGCCATCAGCACCGATGTTCCCATCCTGATGTGGCACAACCTCGCGGAGATGTCCAGCGGCGATATGACAATTTCCGTGTCCACCTTCCGCGCACAGATCGAAGCGCTGGACGCTGCCGGTTTCCACACCGTCTCGCTCCGGCAGCTCTACGATTACGTCCATTTCGGTGTCGAATTGCCCGAAAAGCCCATCGTCCTGACGTTCGATGACGGCTACCTCAGCAACTACACAGACGCCTACCCCATCTTGAAGGAACACGGGATGCAGGCAACAATCTTCGCCATCGGCGTCTCGGTCGGCAAAGACACCTACAAAGACACTGACCACGCCATGACGCCGCATTTTGGCGCAGCCGAGGTGCAGGAGATGGTCTCCTCCGGCCTGATTTCCGTCCAGAGCCACACCTACGATATGCACCAGTGGCCGCCGTTTGAGGACAGTGCTGCGCAGGTGCGCGAGACGCTTCTGCCCTTCGACGGCGAATCCGACGATGCCTACGAAGCAGCTGTCAAGGCCGATTTCGCCGAGAGCCGCACGCTGCTCGAGTCCATCACCGGCCAGCCGGTCAACGCGCTCGCCTTCCCGGAGGGTGCTTATGTCACGCTCACGCAGGATGCTCTCCGCAGCGCCGGCGCGGAGCTGACGTTCACGACTGTCCACGCTGTAAATACAGTCGTCAAGGGACTTCCACAGTCGCTTTGCGCAATGCCGCGCATTGCGATGAACGAGTCGACCGACATGGCCGCGCTGCTTTCCGAGCTGAATCCCTAAAATACAACAAAAAGCCGCCCTTCCAAGCGCTTGGAAGGGCGGCTTTTTTATTGTGTTCCTCCGTCTGACGCACTGAGCATAGATGATCTGCGGTGTCCTTGCTCTCATGTCAAACTTGCTTCACTCCAGCAGCCAAAGCCGCTGCGCAGCCGTTTTCGCCTCGCTGCGGCGGTTCACGCCGAGCTTTTGCAGCACATGGCTCACGTGCGTTTTCACCGTTGCCAGCTTGATGTCCAGCAGTTCGCCGATTTCCGCGTTGCTCTTATCCGCGCAGATCAGCCGAAGCACCTGCGTCTCCGTCGCCGTCAGCGTGTCCGTCGGTGACACACGCGGCTGCAAATAGTTCGGGTAATACGCCGCCTGCGTCCGCGCGGCTGTCGCCAGCGTCCGTAAAAATCCCGCATCTCCGCTCCATCCGCACTGGTTCAGCAGCGGCAGCACCGCCGCGCCGTAGACGCTGATCGGCCGCACAAACGAAAATTCCGCCGCCGTGTCCAGCGCCGCGCAGAGCGCGCCTCGCCAACTGTCGTCCTTTTTCCGGTAGAGTGCAATGGCACTGATCACATGGATGCTCAGACCGTCGAGATACCGCTTGCACGTCTTGCAGTAGGAAATCAGCGGCGCAAGCGTCAGCAGCGCAGCGTCGTTTTTCCCAATCGCAAGCTCCACCATCGCCTGCGTCAAATATTGATACCGTTTCAGCGTGTCGATCTGCTGCGGATTGCGCGGCGCTTTTTCGCGATACCAGTTGTCCGAGGTGCCGAGGTCGCCGGTATGCAGTGCCAGCCGGCAGAGCATCGCGTCGATATTCGGCAAAAACCGTCGCTGCCCGTTCTCCTCAAACCGGCTGCGCAGCAACCGCAGCGAACGTTTCGCCTCCTCCGGCTGGCCGCTGTCGAGCTGGTTGCGTGCCAGCAGACCGATGATCGCAAACTCAATGTCCGGCATCCCGCGCTTTTGCACCTCACTCAAGCTCGACATCAGCGTGAGCATTCGCCCGCTGATCTGTTCACCCTTTTCAAATTTACTCTCTGCCACCGCGCAGTCCGGCAAGCCCACGCCGTCGCGGCCCAAAATCGCCGTCACCGGCACACGGATCGTCTGATACAGCAGGTCGTCCCGGCCGCTCCACTCCGAAAAATCCTTGCCGCCGTTCATAATGCTCGGCAGTGCGCTCGTCACGGAAAACGGCGGCAGCGCCACCTCCCGGTTCGTCAGCAGTTGAAACAGCGGCGGGATCTTCTCCTCCAATCCGCCAACGCCGCGCTGCGGCAGCGAAATATCCAGCCATGCCAACCGGCTGCGCGCCTGCTTGCGCAGCGCATCTTTCCGCTCGCAGTGGATGGCAAACGACTCCAGCTCATGGTACCAGCGCTCCGATTCCTCGTAGTCCGTCCGCAGCGCGCAGAGCATACTCATCGCCTGCATCAGCGCCGGAGATGTGAGAATTTCCTGCTCCGGCAGCAGCTTATAATACTTTCCCAGTTCACTGTAATGCCCCATACTCGCCGGCATCTCCGCGCTGCGCACCAGCAGATCTGAGATCTTCGAATGATCTTCGCCGCGCGCATAGCATTCCAGCGCGTGCGAGTAATCCTCATGCAGCTCATAATAGAGTCCGCCGCGGCGGAACAGCGCGCTGCGCCGCTCCGCAGAGTATTCCCGCTCCATCTCCCAGAGCAGGAAATCGCGGAAAATAAACCAGAAGTGAAACCGGTTGACACTGTCGTACTGCAACATTGTCGTGTTGCGCTGGAGCCAGTCGATCAGTTCTTCCGCGCGGCTGTTGCCGCTCGCCATCCGCGCCAATTCGATGTCAAATGTCTCAAACGGCGCCAGATCCAGCAAAAGCTGCCGCATCGGCACCTCAAACCGCCGATAGACCGCCGTCTCATAGTGGACATACAACTCCCGCCGCAGTTGCGCGTTCATCTCTGCGCTATACGGCGTACCGTCCTGCATATGGCGCGCGAGAATCCCCAGCGCCAGCGGATATCCGTAAGTGTCCGTCTGAATGGCGCTCAGTTCCGCGTCGCTGGGCGAAATGCCGCGTTCGCGGAAAAACCGCGCCGTCGTCTCTTGGTCAAACAGGAGCGCTTTCGTGTCGAGCACCGACATCTGTCCCGCAAACTGAAACGAGATCAACCATCCGGGCGGAAATCCGCGCGAGAGCAGCACAAACCGTCGCTCCGGCCGGCTCTGAATCAGATCACAGAGCGCCTGCTGATCCTCTTTTTCCTGCACATACTGCAATCCGTCAACCAGAAGCACCTCCCAATCGCCGTCCGGGTCTGGCAGCGCAAAGCGCTCATCCGGCTCCATCCGGCAGACCTTCAACCCGCTTAGCAGTGCATTGGCCGTCGTTGTCTTGCCCATGCCGCACGGCGCGCTGAACAGGATGATCCGCCCATACCGCATGGCATTTTTAAATTCTTCCGCCGTTTTTTGTTTCAGGATCACGGTATCAGCCATTTTTTCTCCTACCTTTCAGAAATTCCGACGGCATTTTACAGTTTCTCCATTATAGCGGAAGTGCAATCGTTTGTAAATCATTCTAAAGTATGTTTTTCACAAAAGCAGCACCGGGCGGCTGATTCCGTCCGGTGCTGCTGTCAAACCGCTTATTCTGACTCCACAGGGATAAACGCAAACTTTGTGACGTCGAACAGGCCCATGTCGGTCAGCTTGACCTCCGGGATCACCGCCAGCGACATAAAGCAAAGTGTCATAACCGGCTCCACATCGGCGTTGACGCCAAGCTCGTGGTAGGCCTTTTCGTGGATCGCCGTCAGCTTCCTGTCCACCCATTCGCCGCTCTGGTCGCTCATCAGTCCCGCAATCGGCATCGGCATCGATTCAATGACCTGTCCGTCCTTCACCAGCACAATGCCGCCCTCCTGCTTTTGAAGCTGCTCCACCGCGAACGCCATCTCGCTGTCATCCACACCGACCACAATGATGTTGTGCGAGTCGTGCGCAATCGAGAGCGCCACCGCACCGGCCTTGATTCCATACCCGCGGAGGAACGCCGTCGCCACGTTGCCCGTCCCCTGGTGCCGCTCCACCACCGCAACTTTCACCAGATCGACCGACGGATCGCGGATAAAATCGCCGTCCGCGTCGAGCTGCACATCCGCCGTCTGCTTCTGCGTCACCACGCCGCCCGGCAGAATCCCAATCACATGGACGCGGCCGCTCTTGAGGTGCATTTTCAGCTTCTCTGCCGAGAACTCCTTCAAAATGACGCTGCCCTTGACTGCGGATGCGTCAATCCGCTTCACCTCCGGCAGATAGGCTCCGTCCTCGGCACTCAGCTTGCCTGCTGTCCACACCTTGCGGACGTGGAAGTCCTTCAAATCCTCCAGCAGCACGACATCTGCCCGTTTCCCCGGCGCAATCGCGCCGCGGTCATACAGTCGGAAGCACTGCGCCGCGTTGACTGTCGCCATCTGGATCGCAGTAACCGCGTCAAGTCCCTCCTCCACACAGATGCGCAGGTGGTTGTCCAGATGTCCCTCATGGAGCATCGTTTTCGGTTGCCGGTCGTC
This sequence comes from uncultured Oscillospiraceae bacterium, assembly GCA_934661135.1. Taxonomy (GTDB): domain Bacteria; phylum Bacillota; class Clostridia; order Oscillospirales; family Oscillospiraceae; genus CAG-170. The sequence continues at coordinate 27,913 of CAKUJA010000010.1, read as the reverse complement.
CGAGCAGAGCACGCAGCGGCTCGCGTTGCCGGGTGTCACGCCCTTGAGCATCGTCCGCAGATTGTGGCAGGCCGAGCCTTCGCGCAGCATGACGTACATCCCGCAGCGGATTCTCTCGTGCATCTCCTCCACAGTCGCGCACTCATGGTCGGCCAAAATACCTGTGCAGGCATAGGCGTTGAGATTCTTGCCGTCCACCGCCGGCGCATGGCCGTCGATCACCTTGCCGTGCTGCTGCGCCAGAACAATCTTATCCAGCGTCGGGGCGTCGGCATTCAAGATGCCCGGGAAGTTCATAAACTCGCCGAGCCCGAGAATCCCCTCATCCGCAATCGGCTCACGCATGGCCTCCGCATCGATCACCGCACCGGAATGCTCAAACGGCGTCGCCGGAACACAGGATGGCAGCATATATTTGATGTCGAGCGCCGTTCCCTTTGCGGCTTCCATCATGTAGTGCAGGCCGCGCAGACCGCATACATTGACGATCTCGTGCGGGTCGGCGATAATTGTCGTGCCGCCATGCGGCACGAGCAGCCGGCTGATCTCCTCCGGTGTCACATAGGATGATTCAATATGGATATGGCTGTCAATGAAGCCGGGCGCGGCGTACATCCCATGCGCATCTACGGTCTCGCGGCCTTCGTAGCTGCCGATTCCGGCGATCTTACCGTCGCAGATGGCAATGTCGCCCTCCACGATCTCCCCGGAATACACATCAACAACCTTGCAGCGCTTGATGACGGTGTCCGCGGGGACGCGCCCCGTCGCCACATCAATCAAGTGCCCCAAGCTTTCCCGTGTTTCCATGAACAATCCCTCCATTTCAACTTTTGTCTCTATCATATCCCCTCTCCACCCGTTTTGCAATCCATTCTCTGGATATTCCGGAAAATCCTCATTATTCCACATTCTCACCGCACCCAAGGGTACGCTTTTTTGAACCCGTTCTTTTCTTTCTCTGCCAGAAAGAAAAGAATGGGGGTGCAAAGTTTCTTCTTTTCATGCTCCAAAAAGAAAAACCGCCGCCCCGGTTCCCCGGTGCGGCAGTTTCGCAGCGTGTCGAAAAAGTCTTTTCGCCCCGCTGCCCGTCCAGCTTTTCAATCTTATCAAGTTTGAAAAGCTGCTTGATTGAACGCGAAGGGGGCGCTTTGCCCCCTTCACGCTTCCCCTGCGACTCTGTCGCAATACTGCATTCCAGCGTTTTTTGACAGTCTCAGAAATCTCTCAGTGCTCCGCCTTCGTCTCGCAGTACAGGCAGCGGTAGACGCGCTTCTCCCGGTCGGTCAGCATAAAGACCTGCGGAAGCTCCTGCTCTACGGAAGTGATGCAGCGCGGATTTTTGCAGCGGATGACGTTTGTAATCCGCTCCGGCAGCTTGAGCTGCCGTTTTTCCACGCGCTGGCCGTCCTTGATGATGTTCACGGTGATACCGGGGTCGACATAGCCAATCACGTCCCAGTCCAGATCGAGCACACGGTCGATCTTGATGATGTCCTTACGCCCCAGCTTGTCGCTGACTACGTTTTTCAGCAGAGCGACCGAGCAGTCGAGCTTGTCCAGGCCGAGGATGTTGTAGAGCTCCATCGCCTTGCCCGCGGAGATATGGTCGATTACAATACCATTCGAGATTGCGTCAATAATCATCGTATATTCCCTCCTTATTCAATGCCCAGCAGCTTCAAAATCAGCGCCATGCGGATAAACCGGCCGTTTGCCACCTGCTTGAAGTAGCACGCGCGCGGGTCATCGTCCACGGCGACAGAAATCTCATTTACACGCGGCAGCGGATGCAGAATGCAGAGATCCTGCTTCGCGTTTTTCAGCTTCGCCGGCGTCAGAATGTAGCTGTCCTTCAGGCGCAGGTAGTCTTCTTCGTTGAAAAAGCGCTCGCGCTGCACGCGGGTCATGTAGAGGATATCAAGCTCCGGCATAACGGATGCAAGATCAGTCGTCTGCACATACTCGATGTTGTTCTTCTTGATAACATCATTCTTCACATAGCTCGGCAGCTTCAGCTCCTCCGGGGAGACCAGAACGAATTTCACATTCTGATAGCGGCTCAGTGCACTGATGAGCGAATGCACCGTGCGGCCAAACTTCAAATCGCCGCAGAAGCCGACGGTCAGTCCATCAAAATGCCCCTTCTCGCGGTTGATCGTCAGCAGGTCGGTGAGCGTCTGCGTCGGGTGGTTGTGGCCGCCGTCGCCCGCGTTGATAACCGGCACCAGCGAGTGCATCGACGCCACCAGCGGCGCGCCCTCCTTCGGGTGGCGCATGGCGATGATGTCCGAGTAGCAGCTCACCGTGCGGATCGTATCGGCTACGCTTTCGCCCTTCGACGCAGACGAGCTGCTGGCCGACGAGAAGCCGAGCACCTTGCCGCCCAGACTCAGCATGGCCGACTCAAAGCTCAGGCGCGTGCGCGTCGACGGCTCAAAAAACAGCGTTGCCAGAATGCGGCCGTCGCACTTGTGCGCATACTTCTCGCGGTGGTCAATGATGTCGTTCGCGGTAGCGATCAGCTCGTCGATCTCGCCCGTGGAGAGCTGCAGGATGTCAATCAGATGTCTGTTCATTTTGTACCTCCGATCCAGGATTCGTCTGCCGGGTCATTGCGGAACTGAATGAGCCGGTCAATATCTTCATGCTTGATATAGTTCTGCTCCGCCGCTACTGCGGCGATCACATCAAAATTGGTCAGGCTGACGTTTTTCACCTCCGCCGCCGCGAGCCGTTCCAGGCCCTTTTTCATGCCGTAGGTGAAGATGCTTACCACACCGAGCACCTCCGCGCCCGCTTCGCGCAAAACGTTCACCACGTCGAGCACGCTGCCGCCCGTGGAGATCAAATCCTCCACCACAACGACCTTCTGTCCCGGCTCCAGCCTGCCCTCAATCTGGTTCTTCCGGCCGTGATCCTTGCCCGACGAGCGGACATACCCCATCGGCAGTCCCATCATGTGCCCGACGATGGCCGCGTGCGCAATGCCCGCCGTGCTCGTGCCCATCAGCACCTCCACGTCCGGGTACTCGCGCCGCACAGTCTCGGCCAGTGCGCTTTCCACCGTGTTTCGCACCTCCGGCGCGGTCAGAATCAGGCGGTTGTCGCAGTAGACCGGGCTTTTAATGCCGCTCGCCCAGGTAAACGGCTCCTCCGGCCGGAAAAATACGGCGCGGATTGAGAGCAGTCCCTCCGCGACGCGGCGTTCCATCTGTTCCATATTGCAGCTCCTTTCAGTTGTGTGATAAAATCAGTTCCGTAATCTCCTCCGGCGTCGCCGCAATGCGGTCGGCACCGGCCTGTTCCAGCTCCTCGCGGTCGCCGTAGCCATAGAGCACGCCGATCACCGCAATTCCTGCGGCGTGTCCGCCATGGACATCGTGCTCCCGGTCGCCAACCAGTACAGCGCTGCCGAGATTCTCGCAGCCTGCGGCTGCAAGCGCGCGGCGCACCACCGCTTCCTTGTTTGCCGTTTCCCGGACGGCAGGCAGCGCTCCGCAGATGTCCTCAAAATACTGTGCCAGCTTGAAATGCTCCAGCACGCGCACTGCCATCGGCTCCGGCTTGCTGGTTGCGACATAGAGTCGCCTCCCGTGCTCGCGCAGCGTGCGCAGACAGGGCTCAATTCCATCGTAGACCGCGTTTTCCAGCCAGCCGGTCTCATTGTAATACTCGCGGAACTTCGCAACCGCGGCCTGCGCCTGCTCCGGCGCGAAAAAGCGCTCGAACGAGTCCACCAGCGGCGGCCCGATAAAATGGCGCAGCGTGCGCCAGTCTGCAACCTCCACGCCGAACGCCCGCAGCGCCATCTGCGCGCCGCGCATAATGCCGGGGCCGGAGTCGGTCAGTGTTCCATCGAGATCAAACAGGATGCTCTCCCAGCTCATCCGACAAATTCCTCCACACAGCGGCGGTAGGCCGCAACCGGGTCGGCCGCCTGTGTAATCGGCCGTCCGACCACGATGTAGTCCGAGCCGATCTCACGCGCCTTGGCCGGCGTCGTGATGCGAACCTGATCGTCGGCCTTCGCGTCAGCAAAGCGGATGCCCGGCGTAACGGTCACAAAGCGCTCCGAGCAGGCCGTGTGAATCTTCCCGGCCTCCAGCGGCGAGCAGACGACGCCGTCGAGTCCCGCCTTCGCCGCGTTCTGCGCGTAGGCGATCACCACATCGGCCAGCGGCTTGTCAATGCCGATCTCCTCGGTCATGCTCTGCTGGCTCGTCGAGGTGAGCTGCGTCACCGCAATGAGCATCGGCCGCGTGCCGTCCGCGCGCGTCAGCCCCTCGAGCGCCGCTTCCATCATCGCCCGCGTCCCCGCCGCGTGCAGATTCACCATATCCACATCGAGCGACGAGAGCACCGCCATCGCCTTTTTCACGGTGTTGGGAATGTCGTGCAGCTTCAGGTCGAGGAAGATTTTGTGGCCGCGCGCCTTGATGTCGCGCACGATCTGCGGTCCCTCGGCGTAAAACAGCTCCATGCCGATCTTCACAAACGGCTTCTCGCCGGTAAACTGATCCAAAAACGCAAGCGTCTTTTCCCTGCTGTCAAAGTCCAGCGCAATGATGACGTCCTTACCCATGATGTGCTCCTCCTATGATTTCCTTCAGATCGTTGATTCCATACCGTTCCATCACACGCGGCAGCGCTTCCGCCATGTCCCGGCAGGCAAACGGGTCGACCAGATTGGCCGCGCCCACCTCAACCGCCGTCGCACCGGCCAGCATCAGCTCGATCGCGTCCTCCGCGCTCGCGACGCCGCCCATGCCCACAATCGGGATTTTCACCGCTTCATAGACCTGCCAGACCATCCGCACCGCCAGCGGGAAAATCCCGGGGCCGGACATTCCGCCGGTCTTGTTGGCAATCAGCGGTTTCTTTGTGCGCAGGTCAATCCGCATTCCCATGAGCGTGTTAATCAGGCTCAGTCCGTCCGCGCCCGCGTCCTCGCAGGCCTTGGCGATCGCCGTAATGTCGGTCACATTGGGCGACAGCTTGACGATCACCGGCTTTTTCACCGCATCCTTCACCGCGCGCGTCACGCCGGCCGCTGCCTTCGGGTCGGTGCCGAAGCTCATGCCGCCGCCATGGACGTTCGGGCAGGAAATGTTGACCTCCAGCCAGCCGACCTGCGCACACGCGTCGAGCTTCCGGCAGACCTCGACGTATTCTTCCAGTGAAAACCCGCTGACATTTGCCATCACCGGCTTGTGGAATACCGCCGCCAGCTTCGGCAGCTCCTCCGCAATCACGCGGTCGACGCCCGGATTCTGCAATCCCACCGCGTTGAGCAAGCCGCCCGCGTATTCCGCAATCCGCGGCTGCGGGTTGCCGAGCCGTGCCTCGCGCGTCGTCCCCTTGAACGAGAACGTCCCAAGGCAATTGATGTCATAGAGCTCCGCAAACTCATAGCCGAAGCCGAACGTTCCGCTGGCCGGGATGATCGGGTTTTCCAGCGGCAAGCCGCAGAGCGTCACAGCCGTCCTCACCATAGAAGCTCCTCCTTCCGGAATACCGGTCCCTCCCGGCAGACGCGCTTCGCGCCCGCCGTCGTCTCAATCGTGCATCCCATGCACGCACCGAAGCCGCACCCCATGCGCGCCTCCAGACTTAAAAAACCGGGTTTGTCCGACGCGCGGCAGAGTGCCCGCAGCATCGGCAGCGGCCCACAGGCACAAAAGCCGTCATACCGCTCCGGCAGCGCATCCGTCACAAAGCCGCGTACACCATAGCTCCCGTCCGCCGTGGCGACAATCGTCTCCACGCCGAGCGCACGGAATTCCGCTTCATAAAACCGCTCCGCCGCGGTGTTGAATCCCAAAATGGCAACCGGCGTCTTTCCCGCGGCCAGCAGCCGCTTGGCAAGGCCATACATCGGCGGCACGCCGATTCCGCCGCCGATCACCAGCGTCCGTTCGCCGCACGCCGCCACGTCAAAGCCGTTTCCAAGGCCGCAGAGCGCGTCAATGCGCTGCCCCGCGCCGCACTTCGAGAGCCAGTCCGTCCCGTTTCCAACCACTTTATAGAGAATCGTCACGGAGCCTTCGTCCCAGTCGCAGACCGAAAGCGGTCTGCGCAGATAGAATCCCGGCAGCCGCAGCTCCAAAAACTGTCCGGGTGCCGTAATCGCGTCCGTGCCGCCGCCGAGCCGCAGCCGGTAGACGCCGTCCGTCAGCGCCGCGTTTTCCAACACGGTGTAGCATACTTCCTTCACCGCGCACCCTCCTTCCAGACGATCTCGCCGTCAATCATTGTCAGTCCGCATACGCCCGTCAGCGTCGTTCCCGCAAACGGCGTCGCGCGTCCCTTCGTCAAAAACCGTTCCGGATCGACCGTGTAGCTCCGGTTCAAATCAAACGCCGTCAAATCCGCCGGCTGTCCGGCCGCCAGCTCCGTGCCGCAGTCGAAGCGGCGCATCGGTGCGCCGTGCATCAGCGCAATCAGCTTCGTCAGGCTCAAAATACCTGGTTTCACAAGGTGCGTATAGCAGGCGGCAAACGATGTCTCCAAGCCGACGACGCCCATCGCGCTGCCCGCCAGTCCCTTTGCCTTTTCCTCGGCACTGTGCGGCGCATGGTCAGTTGCAATCATATCGATCGTCCCGTCGAGAAGTCCCTCGATCAGCGCGTCGCGGTCCGCCCGGCCGCGCAGCGGCGGGTTCATCTTAAACCGGCCGTCCTCCTGAAGATCCTCGTCGCAGAATGCGAGGTAGTGCGGCCCTGTCTCACACGTCACATCCACGCCGCGCCGCTTGGCCTCGCGGATCGCCGCCACGCTCTCCTTCGTCGACACATGGCAGACATGGTAGGCGCAGCCGGTCTCCTCCGCCAGCTTCAAATCGCGGACAATCGGCCCCCATTCGCTCTCCGGGCAAATGCCCCGGTGTCCGTGCGCGCGGGCATATTCGCCGTCGTGGATATAGCCGCCGCGCAGCAGGCTGTTGTCCTCGCAGTGCGCGGCCAACACCTTGCCGAGCCTGCGGCACTCCGTCATCGCCTCGCGCATCCGGCTCTCCGACTGCACGCCCTTTCCGTCGTCGGAAAATGCGATCACATCCGCCGCCATCCCCGCAAGATCCGCCAGCTCCTCGCCGCGCTCCCCGCGCGTAATCGCGCCGTAGGGATGCACATGGACGTGCGCATCGCGCCGAATGGCCGCCAGCAGCGGCTCCAGCGTTTCTCTGCTGTCCGGCACCGGGTTCAGATTCGGCATACACGCTACGTGGGCGAAGCCGCCGTGCGCCGCCGCCATGGTTCCGGACGCAATCGTTTCCTTATAAGAAAAACCCGGCTCTCGAAGATGAACGTGCACATCAACGAAACCGGGAAATAACACCATATGAGAAAGATCAATAGAAACAGTATCCGTGGGGCAGGAAATACGATCCCCAATGGAAACAATTCTGCCGTCGGAAACGAGAACATCAGCCGGATGAAGCATCCCATCCTGCAAGACCTGCGCGTTTTTCAAACGATACCGCATTGTCGTTCCTCCTGTTTTTTGTGTTCGGTGTATTATATCGGTTATCACCGGAAATGTCAAGAGGGTTGCCCGGCGTTCATTTTCACGATTTTCCACCGCCGCTTCCCCATTCGTTTTGGGCAATTCTCTCATTTTCTGTCCGTTTCGCGCCGCACCCTTGCAATCACCGATGCACTGTGCTAAAATCCAGATAACTTTTTGATTCAAAATCCGCAGACTTCCCGCTCCGCACCGCCGGAGCGCGCATCCCCTTTCCCTGTTTCCTCCGGGCGCCGTGTTCACGGCGTCCGTTTTCACAACCCGAACTCTATCGTCAAAAATCTGTTTTGAGGAGGCTCTCTTATGGAAATCCGCGTCCAGAAAAATCCGAACCCCGGTGTTCTCCCGCCCGCCGACAAGCTCGGCTTCGGCTCCATCTTCACCGACCATATGTTCCTGATGGACTACACCTCCGCCGCCGGCTGGCACGACGCGCGCATCGTCCCCTTCGGCCCCATCACGCTCTCGCCCGCCGCCAGCGTCCTGCACTACGGCACTGAGGTTTTCGAGGGCATGAAGGCCTATCGCCGTCCCGACGGCGGCGTGCAGCTTTTCCGTCCGTGGGAGAATGTCGCCCGGCTCAACCGTTCCTGCGAGCGTCTCGGCCTACCGCAGCTCAACCCCGATGATGCCCTTCAGGCCATCAAAGCTGTTGTCGAGCTTGACCAGCGCTGGGTTCCAAGCGCCCAGGGTGCCTCGCTCTACATTCGTCCCTTCCTCTATTCTACCGACCCGACGCTCGCCCTGCACGGCGTCCATGAAGCCACCTTCGCCATCATTCTCTCCCCGTCCGGCAACTATTTCTCCGACGGTCTGAAGCCGGTTCCCATCATGGTGGAAACTGAGGACGTGCGCGCCGTGCGCGGCGGCACCGGCGAAGCTAAATGCGGCGGCAACTACGGCGCGGCCAACCGCGCGGGCGACCGCGCCATCGAAAAAGGCTTCTCCCAGGTGCTCTGGCTCGACGGCGTGGAGCGTAAATACGTCGAAGAAGGCGGCGGCATGAACGTCATGTTCAAGATCAACGGTGTCGTCGTCACCCCGGCGCTGACCGGCTCCATCCTGCGCGGCATAACGCGCAAATCCTGCATCGAGCTGCTGAAAAGCTGGGGGATGCCGGTTGAGGAGCGCCTGCTGAGCGTTGACGAGCTGTTTGACGCCGCCAAATCCGGCGCACTCGAAGAAGCGTGGTGCGTCGGCACCGCCGCCGTCGTCTCGCCGATCGGCGCGCTGAGCTGGAACGACGAGACCTATTCCATCAACGGCGGTCAGATCGGCGCCGTCTCCCGGCGGCTCTATGACGAGCTGACCGGCATCCAGTGGGGCACGCGCCCCGATCCCTTCGGCTGGACGTGCCCCATCTAACCCCCATCTGACCGCAGTCCCCAACCCCCACCCGGAACTGAACCGGGCGGGGGGTTGGGAGACTGTCAAAAACGCTGGAATGCAGTTTTGCGACAAAGTCGCAGGGGAAGCGTGAAGGGGGGCAAAAAGCCCCTTCGCGTTCCAGTAAGCGGGTTTTTCAAGCTTGCAAAGCTGGACGGGCAGCGTGGCGAAAAGACTCTTTCAACACGCTGCAAAACCCCACCCGATACCGGGTGGGGTTTTGTATTTTCAGGTGAGCAGCATCCGGTCGTTCGTCAGCTCCTCGCCCGCCGCCTTTTTAAATTCCTGCAGCAGGCTCTCCACGGTCAGTCCGCTGCGCTTTTCTCCCGCCGCGTCGTGGATAATCCGTCCGCGGTCCATCATAATCGTCCGGTTTCCCAGCTCCAGTGCCGACGCCATATTGTGCGTAATCATCAAGCACGTCAGATGGTTCTCCGCAACAATCCGCTTCGTCAGCTCCAGTACCTTCTCCGCCGTACCGGGGTCGAGCGCCGCCGTGTGCTCGTCGAGCAGCAGCACCTTCGGCGGATTGTAGGTCGACATCAGCAGTGCAAGCGCCTGCCGCTGTCCGCCGGAGAGCAGGCCGACCGGCTGCTTCATCCGGTTCTCCAATCCCATGTCGAGCAGCGCCAGCCGCTCGCGGAACGCCGCCTTGTCAGCCTTCGAGACGTGGCTGAGCCATCCTCCGCGGCCTGCCGCCAGCGCCATATTCTCCTCAATACTCATCCCGGGCGCGCTGCTTCGCATCGGGTCCTGAAACAGATGCCCGATTACGCGCGCCCGCTTGTGCTGCGGCTGCATCGTGATATTTTCTCCATCGAGCAGAATGCTGCCCTCGTCAGTCAGAAACGTCCCGCAGATCGCGCCGAACAGCGTCGACTTTCCCGCACCGTTCGCGCCGATAATCGTCACAAAATCGCCGTCCTCCACGCGCAGCGAAAGATCGTCAAGCGCGCGCTTCGCGTCCTCGGTGCCGGGGTTGAACGTTTTCGTGACGTGTCTCAGCTCCAACATCTCAGCGTACCTCCTTCCGCATCTGCATTCTGCGCCGCAGCAGCGGGAGCTGCCCCTTCAAATACGGCCCCGCAATCGCAATTACCACAATCACCGACGACACCAGCTTCAGCATCGACGCCGGCATATCAAACCGCAGCGCAATCGTATACACCAGCCGGAACACAAACGCGCCGAGCACCACGCCGATTGCCCGCAGCGTCACATTCTTTTTTCCAAAGAACGCGCCGCCGATCAGCAGCGACGCCAGCGCGATCGTCACCATGCCGGAGCCGATGTCGATGTTGACCGACTTCTGCGCCTGCGCCAGCAGGCAGCCGGACAGCGCCGTAAACGCGTTCGCCACGCAGAGCCCGACCGTCGTCGTAAACACCGGGTCAATCGAGCTGGAGCGCACCATCACCGGGTTGTCGCCGGTCGCGCGGATGGCAAGGCCGAGCTTCGTGCGCAAAAACAGCGACAGGAACACAATCACCAGCGCCACGGCAATCAGGCTCACCGCGAGCTTCTGCTGCCCGGCGAGGAACGTCCCCTCCAGCGCGCTCTGCATCTTTGTAAATACCGTCGCCGTCTTGTTCATGTTCAGCAGCGACGTGTTGCCCATCACCGCGATGTTGATCGAGTAGAGCGCCGTGTTGACAATGATTCCGGCCAGCAGGCTGTTGATGCCCATCCGGGTCTGCAAAAACGCCGTCACAAAGCCGGACAGCATCCCGGCCAGCATCGCCGCCGGAATCGCCAGATACGGGTGTCCGGAGATCGCCACCACCGCGCCGACCGCCGCGCCAAGCGTAAAGCAGCCGTCGGTCGACAGGTCGCAGACGTTCAGCATCGTATAGCTCAAAAACAGCGCCAGCACCGTCAATGAACTCATCAGTCCAAGCTCCAGCGCCGTCTGCACCAGGCTCAAAATCATCGTCAGGGACATACCCGCTCCTCCTCATTCCACGCAGACACGCACCGTTTCGGCGCGTGTCTGCCAGCGTGTGTCAACCATCTCATCTTGATACTGCATCTAAAATCCATCGTGCTTGTAGGGGTCTCTCGGTCGATTTCACCGCTTGGTATGCTTACTCGAAGCTCTCCGCCGTGTGAATCTGCTCCACCTTCGTGCAATACGGTGCAAACGCCTCCGCAATCGCGTCATAGTCGTAGCCGAGCGCCTCGCAGGTCTCCACATTGACGGTCGCCGTGCCGTTGTCAAACGTCATCACCGGCATCTCGGCGGGGTTTTTGCCGCCGATCAGGATGTCGGCGACCATGTTGGCCGTCTCCATGCCGAGGTTCGCATAGTCCACGCCGTAGCCGAGGAACGCGCCGTTCAGTGCGAAGGAGTTTGCGCCGGTGTAGTGCGGAATGCCCGCCTCCGCGAGAATTTCATAGATTGAAAGCTCCGCGGTCATAATCGTGTTGTCGGTCGGTGTGAAGATCGCGTCCACACCGTCTGCTGCTGCGGCCTGCGCCGCAAGGATGACCTCATCGACGTTCGTGCCGGTGTATTCCTTATAGCTGACGCCCTTCGCATCGAGATAGGCCTTCGCGTCCGCAATCGGAGTCGTCGAGGAGTCCTGACCGACGTTGTAGAGCAGGCCGATGTTGGCCGCGTCGGGGTTCGCCGCAAAGATCAGGTTCAGCACCGCATTGGTGTCGAGGTAATCGGAAGTGCCCGTGATGTTCGCGCCCGGCGCGTCCAGCGACTCCACCAGGCCGCAGGAGATCGGGTCGGAAACCGCCGAGAACACCACCGGAATATCGGTACCCTCTGTTTCGGCCTGCATCGAGATGGCAACCGGCGTCGCCACGCCGATCATCAGGTCGACGCCGTCGGCCTTGAAGTTCGAGATGATCTGGCTGAGCACGTTCGCGTCGGCGTTGCAGTTGTCATACTCGATTTCAAACGTCACGCCGTTCTCCTCGCCGATGATCTGAAGCTGGTTCTGAATGTTCTCCACAATCTGGTTCAGCGATGCATCGTCGACGTAGTTGCAAAGGCCGATCTTGAACGTCTGGCCGCTCTCAGCCACACCCTCCGCCGCTGCATCCTGCGCATTCGCCGTGTCGGCGGCTGCGGTGTCTGTCGTGTTGTCCGTGGTTGCGTCCGTGGTCTTGCTGCCGCAGGCGGCAAGCGTGAGCAGCATCATAGCTGCGAGAAGCATTGCAATGATCTTTTTCATGGTTCAAAGTCCTTTCTGTGATGAAGTCAAATGGATGTCTGGTTTACCGGTTTTCTTCACAGTACAGACGCCATCGTTTTGTAAACAATTTCATTTCAGATTCCTCCTCGGGGTCATAAAGCTTCATGCGTGAGCACCGCACCACAAAAATGCACAAATGCCGGTGCGTGAAGTATTTGTGCATCCTTTCCGGTTGCCACGCAGGGGCGAGGAAATGGCGCATTTCGTATTTTGCTATACAAAAAATCCTGTCCCAGCAATCTCTGCTGGGACAGGATGAAAAAACTTCCTGCGGTGCCACCCGGCTTGGCGCTCACGCGCCCTCTTTACGCATACCATCATATGCTGGCCTTTTATCACGGAGCGCCCCTCTCCGTCTTGCATACTCGGCATTCGCCTTTCCGCTCGCCCTCGGATGTCCATTCTCTGCAACTGCTCCTGCCGCACTCGCACCACCGGCGGCTCTCTGGATGGAACCACGTTTGCAGGTACTCACTCATCCTCAACGGTTTGATTCAATTGATTGCCTGTATTCAATCACATTTTCCGCCGAATGTCAAGCACAATTTTTGTCTCACAGAAAAAACTTTTTCAGCGCTCACTGTCCGTCGATGGTAGACACATCCGGGATACTCTCCTCCAACACATCCAGCACAATCCGCACCGTGTCGAGCGAGGTAAAGATCGTCACGCCGTTTTGAATCGCGCAGCGCCGAATCGCCACGCCGTCCTTGTAGTGCACGCCGGACAAAATCGCGCGCGTGTTGATGATGTAGCTTACGTGGCCGGAGCGGATCGAGTCCAAAATCTCCTCGCTGCCCTCGCTGAGCTTGCCGCGCAGCGTTGCCGGGATGCCGTGCGCCTGCAAATAGTTCGCCGTGCCCACGGTCGCCTCCAGCCGGAAGCCGAGCCTGTAAAACCGTTCCACCAGCGGCAATGCCTCGTCCTTGTCCTCGTCGGCCAGCGTCACAATCACCGTGCCGTGATCCTTCATCTCCACGCCGGATGCCTCGATCGCCTTGCACAGCGCCCGGTTGAGCCGCCGGTCGTAGCCGATGGCCTCGCCGGTCGACTTCATCTCCGGCGACAGATAGGCGTCCATGCCGTCGAGCTTCGTAAACGAGAACGCCGGCGCCTTGACATACCAGCTTTTCTTCTCCGGCAGCATCGCCGCTGTAATTCCCTGCGCGGCAAGCGTCTGCCCGAGCATCGCGCGCGTTGCAATCGCCACCAGCGGGCAGCCGGTCGCCTTCGAGAGGAACGGCACGCTGCGCGAGGCGCGCGGGTTGACCTCGATCACATAGACGTGCTCGTCCGGCGCCACGATAAACTGGATGTTAAACAGGCCGACAATCCCGATTCCAAGGCCAAGCCGCGCCGTGTAGTCCGCGATCGTCGCCTTGACGGTCTCCGAGATCGAAAACGGCGGATAGACCGACGTCGAGTCGCCAGAGTGCACACCCGTGCGCTCCACCAGCTCCATAATCCCCGGCAAAAACACCCGCTCACCGTCGCAGACCGCGTCGACCTCGACCTCCTTGCCCATCAGATAATTGTCGATGAGCACCGGCTTTTCCGCGTCAACGGCAAATGCGTTTCCAAGATACTTGCGCAGCATCGTCTCGTTTGCCACGATCTCCATCGCACGCCCGCCGAGCACAAAGCTCGGCCGCACCAGCACCGGATAGCCGATCTCCGCTGCCGCGGCGACGCCCGCTTCCATATCCGTCACGGCCACGCCCTCCGGGTTCGGAATCGCAAGCGATTTGATCACCGCGTCAAACGCGTCCCGGTTCTCCGCTTTTTCAATCGCCGCGCAGTCCGTACCCAAAATCCGCACGCCGCGCCGCGCCAGCGGCTCCGCCAGATTCACGGCCGTCTGCCCGCCGAGCGTCGCAATCACGCCGAGCGGCCGTTCGAGCTGCACAATGTTCATCACGTCCTCCGCCGTCAGCGGCTCAAAGTAGAGCTTGTCGGCGGTCGTATAGTCGGTCGAGACCGTCTCCGGGTTGTTGTTGATGACAATCGCTTCAAACCCCATCTCCCGGATTGTCCGCACAGCGTGGACAGTCGAGTAGTCAAACTCCACGCCCTGTCCGATCCGGATCGGCCCGGAGCCGAGCACAATCACCTTCTCCCGCTCCGTCACAACAGACTCGTTTTCCTCCGCGTAGGTCGAGTAGAAATACGGCACATAGCTGTCAAACTCGCTCGCGCAGGTGTCGATCATCTTGTAGACCGGGAACAGATGCTCCCGGCAGCGCAGCGCGTAGACCGCGTCCTCCGTCCACCCCCATAGCTCCGCCACATAGGAATCCGAAAATCCCATCCGCTTGGCTTCTCTCAGATGCGGCAGCGAGCCGATATTCTGCTCCATCTCCTTTTCCAGATCTACAATCTTCTTGATCTTGTCGAGGAAGAACAGATCGATCTGCGTCAGATTGGAGATGCGGAACGGGTCAACGCCCATCCACATGAGCTGCGAAATTGCGTAGATCCGGTCGTCCGTTCCCTCCTTGATGTAGTCCAAAAGCTGATCGATGCTCATGTGCTCCGAGTCAAATTTCGGCAGATGAATGTGGTTTTTCCCTTCCTCCAGCGACCGGATCGCCTTGAGCAGGCTCTCCTCAAACGTCCGCCCGACGCTCATCACCTCGCCCGTGGCCTTCATCTGCGTGGAGAGCCGGTTGTGCGCCGCCGGGAACTTGTCAAACGGGAACCGCGGCATCTTCGTCACCACATAGTCCAGCGCCGGCTCAAAGCAGGCCGGCGTGTTGGCCAGCGGAATCTCCTCCAGGCGCATCCCTACCGCAATCTTCGCCGACACGCGCGCAATCGGATAGCCGGTCGCCTTCGACGCCAGCGCCGACGAGCGCGACACGCGCGGGTTCACCTCAATCACATAGTAGCGGAACGAATGCGGGTCGAGCGCGAACTGCACGTTGCAGCCGCCCTCCACGCCCAGCGCGCGGATGATCTTCAGCGCACTGCTGCGCAGCATTTGAAATTCCCGGTTTGTGAGCGTCTGGCTCGGCGCCACGACGATCGAGTCGCCCGTGTGGATGCCCACCGGGTCGAGATTTTCCATGTTGCAGACCGTGATGGCCGTGTCGTTTGCGTCGCGCATCACTTCATATTCAATTTCCTTATATCCCTTGATGCTCTTTTCCACGAGCACCTGATGCACCGGCGAGAGCGCCAGCGCGTTTTTCATCTTCTCTGCCAGCTCCTCCGGCGTGTCGGCAAAGCCGCCGCCCGTGCCGCCGAGCGTAAACGCCGGCCGCAGAATCACCGGATAGCCGATCTCCGCTGCCGCGGCAAGCGCCTCGTCCGCGCTGTACGTGATCTGCGACGGCACCACCGGCTCTCCGATCCGCTCGCAAAGCTCCTTGAAAAGCTCCCGATCCTCGGCGCACTCGATGCTCTTGGCGTCCGTGCCCAGCAGCTCCACGCCGCACTCGTCCAAAACGCCCTGCTTCCAGAGCTGCATGGCGAGGTTCAGCCCCGTCTGCCCGCCGATTCCCGGCACAATCGCGTCCGGCCGTTCCAGCCGGCAGATCCGCGCCAGATAGTCCACGGTCAGCGGCTCCATATAGACCTTGTCCGCAACCGACGTATCCGTCATAATCGTCGCCGGGTTGGAGTTCGCCAGCACGACCTCATACCCTTCCTCACGCAGCGCAAGACACGCCTGCGTGCCCGCGTAGTCAAATTCCGCCGCCTGCCCAATGACAATCGGGCCGGAGCCAATGACCAGAATCTTGTGGATGTCAGTTCTTTTCGGCATCGCGCTGCGCCTCCTTCATGCTCTGCAAAAATTCCGCAAACAGATACCCGCTGTCCTGCGGTCCCGGCGCGCTCTCCGGGTGATACTGTACGCTGAACACCCGATCCTCCATGCATTTCTGCCCCTCGACGGTTCCGTCGAGCAGATTGCGGTGCGTCACGCGCAGCGGCGTCTGCGCCATGCTCTGCTCGTCGACGGCGTAGCTGTGGTTCTGCGAGGTGATCTCAATCTTCCCGGTCTCCAGATTCAGCACCGGGTGGTTGCCCCCGCGGTGGCCGAATTTCAGCTTATATGTCTTTGCGCCGTAGGAGAGCGCGATGATCTGATGCCCCAGGCAGATGCCGAACATCGGATATTTCCCGCGCAGCGCGCGCACAGTCTCGATCAGCGGCGTCACATCCTCCGGGTCGCCGGGGCCGTTGGAGAGGAAAATGCCGTCCGGCCGCAAAAACGCGATCTCCTCCGCGCTCGTGTCATACGGCACCACCGTCACATTGCACCCCGCCGCGTTCAGCGACCGGATGATGTTCAGCTTGATCCCGCAGTCGACCGCCACCACGTTGAACTGCGGATTCGCCGTGCGCGCGTACCAGCGCTTGCCGCACGAGACCCGCGCCACCGCATCATGCGGCACCGGCGTCGCGCGGAGGATTTCCAACGCCTGCTCCGCCGTCGTCTCCGGTGTCGTCAGCAGCACACGCCGCGAGCCAAAGTCGCGGATGCTCCGCGTCAGCTTGCGCGTGTCAATTCCAGAGATGGCCGGAATGCCGTTCTCCTCCAGCAGCTCCGAGAGTGTCCGCGTATAGCGGAAATTCGACGGCATATCGTTGTAGTCGCAGACCGCCAGCGCCCCGATGCTCGGGTTCTTGCACTCAAAGTCCTCCTCCGTAATGCCGTAGTTTCCGATCAGCGGATACGTCATCACCACAAGCTGATCCGTATACGACGGGTCGGATACAATCTCCTGATAGCCTGCCAGCGACGTGTTGAACACGATCTCACACACACGGTCTCCGCCCGCGCCGAAGCCGTACCCATAATATTCGCTTCCGTCCTCCAGGACGAGCTTGCGATCCATAGCTCTCATTGGCTTGCTCCTTGATGAATATTTTTTCATGATACAAAATATTTTTGTATATTATCCGAATTCGCACGTATAAATATTAGACCATATTTTTTGCTGTTCGGCAATCTCGAAAACATACAAAAATTTTTAGTTTTTTCCGCGTTTTTGGCGCTTTCGTACAATTCTCGTCATTTCGTTGACAGCGCCTCTCCGTGCCCTTATAATAAGAGTGTATTTTTTGTTCGCCGCCCGGCGGACAGTGAAAGCGAGGCCGCCGTCATGCTTCTGGAATCCGCTCGTATCCAAATCGCCGCCTACGGCCGCAAAATGCAGTCCTCGGGGTTCTGCAAGGGCACCAGCGGCAACCTCAGCATCTTCGACCCTGCCAGCGGCCTGATGGCCATCAGTCCCTCCGGCATGGACTATTTTCAGACGGAGCCGGCCGACATCGTCGTTCTCGACCTCGATGGCCGCACGGTCGACGGCTTCCGCCGCCCCTCCAGCGAGCACGCCATGCACGCCGCGTTTTACCGCCGTAAGCCGGGTCTCCGTGCCGTCGTGCATACGCACTCCATCTTCTGCACCACACTGGCCTGCATGGGTCTGCCGCTCGAAGCGATGCATCTCGTCTTTGCCGGCGCCGGTTGCGACCGCGTCCCCTGCGCGCCCTATGCCACCTTCGGCACACCGGAGCTGGCAGGAGCCGCCATCTCCGCCTGCGGCGACGGCAATGCCGTCCTGCTGGCCAACCACGGCCTTGTTGCCTGCGGCGAGAGCCTTCCCGCAGCCTTCTCCCTCGCGGAAGATCTGGAATACACCGCCGAGCTGCAATGGCGCTGCCTGTGCGCCGGCACGCCGCATCCGCTCAGCCACGACCAGCTCGAGCAGCTCCGCATCCGCTTTCAAACCTATGGCCAGACGAACACCACCGTGTAACTGGCCCTATAAAATTTCAAAGATCTGATACTTTCATAAGTCCAGTCCAGGTGCTATGCTGAAGTCACCATAAAAGCCTGGAGGAACCTTCCATGAATCATCAGAAATTATACCGTCTTGTTCTTGCCGCGCTCTTTGCGGCGCTCTGCTATGTCGCAACGAATATCATCCGTGTGCCCATCCCCGCAACCGATGGCTACATCAACCTTGGCGACTGCGTTGTCCTGCTCGGGGCGTTCCTGCTCGGCCCGGTCTACGGCGCCGCTGCGGGCGGCATCGGCTCCGCGCTGGCGGACATTCTCTCGGGTTACACTATCTTTGCGCCCGGCACATTTGTCATCAAGGCGCTCATCGCCGTCTTTGCCGCGCTGATTCTGAAGGCGCTTTCCGGCAAGACGAAGCTCGCCGCCGTCCTCGCCGCTGTTGTCGGCGAAATCTGGATGGTGCTCGGCTATTTCCTCTATGAGAGCATTTTCCTCGGCTATGGTCTGGCCGCTGCCGGCAGCATCGGCGGCAACGCCATCCAGGCCGTCGCGGGCGTCATTCTCTCGGTCGCGCTCTACGCCGTCCTGTCAAAGGTACCCGAAATTAAAAAAGTGGCCGCCTAAGGCCATAGGGAGGCAGATTTCATGTACGAATCCATCACTGCGCAGGCGCGGCAGGCCGTCACGGAGCTGCTGGACGCCGCCAAGCTCAAACCGGGCGACATCTTTGTTGTCGGCTGCTCCTCAAGCGAGATGGTCGGCGAACGAATCGGCAAGGGTTCCAGTCTTGCCGCCGCGCAAGCCGCGTTCGACGGCATCTACCCGGTTCTGCAGGCGCGCGGCATCTATCTTGCCGCGCAGTGCTGTGAGCATCTCAACCGTTCGCTGATCGTTGAAGAAGCGGCCGCCGAGAAATATGATCTCGACGTGGTCAACGTCCAGCCGTGGGAGCACGCCGGCGGCTCGTTTGCAACCACGGCATTCGCCCGCTTTGCCCATCCCGTCGCCGTGACGCACGTCCGCGCCAAGGCCGGCATCGACATCGGCGGCACCCTGATCGGGATGCACCTGAAGGAGGTCGCCGTTCCCGTCCGCCTGTCCCTCAAGCAGATCGGCGAAGCGAATATCCTCTGTGCGCGCACCCGCCCGCCCTACGTCGGCGGCGAACGCGCCCGCTACCGTGACGACATGAAATAAGCACCACCCCCGCGCACCGTCTCACCGGCGCGCGGGGGTCTTTCTCTGTACCTAATACTGTTTTCTGATTAAATTCTTTAATCAGAAAGGTTCCGCCTTTGGCGTAACCGATTCCGTGATTTTGATAAAATCACGGAATCGCGTCTCATAATGATCTTCATATTAAAAACTTCCATTCCATGAATGAAAGTTTTTAATTGAATATCAGTATAAAGAGCCACCTTTTGACCCCATTCTTTTCTTTCTCCATTCATAACCGCTGAATCAATCGTCTGCGGTTATCGCCGGATTTTTTGCCGATCGAATCATCTGTTACCCAAAGATTCACACCGTATTCACAAAATTCCCAATCCGTATGGTATGATAATGAGAAAAACATTGTTTACCCATAGCGTCTGTTTATGGGTAACTTCCGGTTTTCCACCGGAGAAGGAGCGTGTTTGAGATGAAAGAAGTGAAATCCCCCAAAAAGCCGCTGCTCTACTACTACACCATTGCGCTGCTGGTCATCGTGCTGTTCAACCTGATCGTCTCGCCGCTGCTGATGAAGCAGCAGGTGGAAGAAGTCGATTACGGCACCTTCATGCGCATGATCGAGGAAAAGAACATCGGCGAAGTGGAGGTTGAAAGTGACGAGATTGTTTTCACCGACAAGGACAAGCAGCAGATCTACTCCACAGGCGCGATGGACGACCCGACGCTCACCCAGCGCCTTTATGACTGCGGCGCAACCTTCACCAAGCAGGTGCAGGAGACCACCTCGCCCGTGCTCAGCTTCCTGCTGACCACGATTCTGCCGCTCGTCATCTTCATCGGCATCGGCCAGTATCTCAGCAAAAAGCTGCTCGAGAGCGCCGGCGGGAAGAACTCTCTGATGTTCGGCTCCGCTGGAAAATCCAACGCCAAAGTCTACGTCCAGTCCACGCAGGGCATCCACTTCTCCGATGTCGCCGGTGAGGACGAAGCCAAGGAGAATTTGCAGGAAATCGTGGATTATCTCCACAATCCCCAGAAGTATACCGAAGCCGGCGCATCCATGCCGAAGGGACTGCTGCTCGTCGGTCCTCCGGGCACCGGCAAAACCATGCTGGCCAAGGCCGTGGCCGGCGAATCCAACGTGCCCTTCTTCTCCATCTCCGGCTCTGACTTTGTCGAGATGTTCGTCGGCATGGGCGCAAGCAAGGTGCGCGACCTGTTCAGTCAGGCCAAGGAAAAGGCGCCCTGCATCGTATTCATCGACGAGATTGACGCCATCGGCCAGAAACGCAGCGGCGGCAATCTGGGCGGCAACGACGAGCGTGAGCAGACGCTCAACCAGCTTCTCACCGAAATGGATGGTTTTGAGGGCAACACCGGCGTTATCATCCTTGCCGCAACCAACCGCCCCGAATCGCTCGACCCCGCTCTGACGCGCCCCGGCCGCTTCGACCGCCGCGTCCCTGTCGAGCTGCCCGACCTCGCCGGCCGCGAAGCAATCCTCAAGGTTCACGCGAAAAAAATCAAAACTGCCGACGATGTGAACTTCCATACCATCGCTCGTATGGCTGCCGGCGCCTCCGGCGCTGAGCTGGCGAACATCATCAATGAAGCCGCGCTGCGCGCCGTGCGCAACGGACGCGTGATCGTCACCGAAGCCGATCTCGAAGAAAGCATTGAGGTCGTCATCGCGGGCTACCAGAAAAAGAGCGCCGTGCTCTCCGATCAGGAAAAGCACGTCGTCGCCTACCACGAAATCGGCCATGCCCTC
The DNA here is from genome assembly GCA_934661135.1 of uncultured Oscillospiraceae bacterium. Taxonomy (GTDB): domain Bacteria; phylum Bacillota; class Clostridia; order Oscillospirales; family Oscillospiraceae; genus CAG-170. The sequence continues at coordinate 7,098 of CAKUJA010000010.1, read as the reverse complement.
GTCGCCGCGCTGCAAAGTCACTCCGCGCCGGTGCAGAAAATCACAATCATCCCCCGCACCTCCGGCGCACTTGGCTACACCATGCAGGTGGATACCGGCGACAAGTATCTGATGACCAAGCAGGAGATCGAAAACAAGATCGCCACCTTCACCGGCGGCCGCGCTGCGGAAGAAGTCGTCTTTGGCGAGATCACAACCGGCGCATCCAACGACATCGAGCAGGCGACGAAGCTCGCCCGCGCCATGATTACCCGCTACGGCATGAGCGACGAATTTGACATGGTCGCCATGGAAACTGTCAGCAACCAATACCTCGGCGGCGACACCTCGCTGGCCTGCTCCGCCGAGACGCAGAACCGCATCGACCAGAAGGTTGTAGATCTCGTCCGCGCCCAGCACGAAAAGGCCAAAAAGCTGCTGACCGATAACCGTCAAAAGCTCGACGAGCTGGCGCAGTTCCTCTATGAAAAGGAAACGATCACCGGCGACGAATTCATGAAAATCCTGAAGCAGGGAGGCGACGCACAATGAGCAGACGTTCCGGCTTCGGCTGGCTGACGCTGGCAGAGGGCATCCTGCTGGTCTTGCTCGGCGGCTATACCTTCCTCCGCCCGGAGGACGCGCTCACCAGCTTCGTGATCCTCTACGGCGTCTTTGCCCTCATCATGGGCATCTTCGACATTCTGCTCTACGTCCGCGTGGAGCGCTTTGTCGGCTTCGGCCCCATCGTATCGTTGATTTCCGGCGCTCTGAGCGTGATGACCGGCGTCATGCTGCTGGTCTACCCGACCGCCGGCAAATGGGCCATGACGCTGCTGTTCCCGCTCTGGTTCATCGCGCACTGCGTCTCCCGCCTTGCCAGCCTGAACAACATCCGTCTCTGGTGCGGCAATTTCACCTATTACTTCACACTGATTCTCAATATTCTCGGCCTGGTTCTCGGCGCAATGATGCTTTTCGACCCATGGGTCTCGCTGCTGTCGATCCGCTATATCGTCAGCTTCTATCTGTTCCTGCTCGGCATCGACTGCATCATCCTCGCCGTCAGTCAGCTCGGCTCCCGCCGGTAACGCAAAAGGCTCTCCCACTGGGAGAGCCTTTTGCTGTTCTACTTCTTCTATCCGCTGCTCATCACGGAATGATCCGCGACGGCTTCTGATAGCGTTCCTGCTCTGAAAACACACAGCCGCAGTATTTCTGGATGTAAAATCCCAGCTCCCGCGCCCGCGCCTGCCCGTCGCGGAACATCGGGCGAAAATCCTGATAGTAAAACTGCACACCGTATTCCTCGCCTGCGCGGTAAGCCACGTCCCGCATCAGCTCATGCTGCTGATAGGGACTGATAAACAGCGATGACGTAAACGCGTCAAAGCCGCCCTCCTTCGCCATCCGCGCCGCCTCAAACAGGCGCATCTCATAGCATTTGACGCAGCGGCCCGCAATGTCATCCGCCACGGCGCGCACAAACGGCCGCAGACCATAGTCATCCCGCACCAACAGCGGCAGGTCGATCGTCTTTGCATACTCCTGCAGGCAGTTGCGCCGCGCACGATATTCCGTAAAGGGGTGGATATTCGGGTTATACCAGTATCCGGTCAAGTCCACGCCGTCGGCGCGGAGCGCATCGATCGGCAGGTTCGCGCAGGGCGCGCAGCAAATGTGCATCAGCAGCTTCATAACAGATCACCTCTTGAGATAGAACCAGTATAGCACAAAAATTCGGCAATCGCAAAAAGAAAACCTTGCCGGGGAATAGACAAAGTTCAAAAGCCGTGCTATAATCTGTGCTAATCATAGATATAAGAAAGGATGATCTCGATGGCAGTCCCCATGGAAAGCTACGCAGGTAAAATTCAACGGAAATTGCTGCGCAAAAAGCGCGTAATCGAGGCCGCCTCCGGCCGGGAAAAGGCCGATCTGGTGCTGAAAAACGCGACATATGTCAATGTATTCTCCAACGAGCTGCGCACGTGCGACATTGCGTGTGCCAACGGTCTGATCGTCGGTCTCGGGCAGTATGACGGCGAGGTCGAGTACGACATGACCGGCAAGATCGTCTGCCCGGGTTTCATCGACGCGCACATCCACCTCGAATCCAGTCTTGTGACGCCGCGCGAGTTTGCCAAAGCGACGCTCATCCACGGCACAACCACCGTCATCACCGACCCGCACGAGATCACCAACGTCATGGGCACCGACGGCATCGACTATATGTTCCAGGCGACCGAAGGACTGCCGATCGACGTGCGCTTCATGCTGCCGTCCTGCGTCCCGGCGACGCCGATGGACGAGAGCGGCGCAAATCTCGACTACCGCGCCATCGACTCGTTCTACGACTACCCGCGCGTACAGGGTCTTGCCGAAATGATGAACGCCTACGGCGTCATCCACAACGACAGTGAGGTTGTCGCCAAGATTGTCGCTGCGCAGGCGCACCACAAGAAGATCGACGGCCACGCGCCGGGACTGACCGGCAAGGATCTCGACACCTACATCGCCGCCGGCGTCTATTCCGACCACGAATGCTCCGACATCGAGGATGCGCTGGCCAAGCTGCGCCGCGGCCAGTTCATCATGATCCGCGAGGGCACGGCGGCGCGCAACCTCGAAGCGCTGGCTCCGCTGCTCACGCCGCAGTACGCCGAGCGCTGTATGTTCTGCACCGACGACAAGCACCCGAACGATCTGCTCGAGAAGGGTCACATCGACTACATCTGCCGCGAAGCGATCAACAAATACGGCGTCGACCCGATCATCGCTGTCAAGGCCGCGGGTCATCATGCCGCGCGCTACTTCCTGCTCAACAACCGCGGCGCCATCGCCCCCGGCTATCTGGCCGACTTTGCGATCATCGACAATTTCAAGGACTTCAACGTCCAGATGGTTTTCAAAAAGGGCAAGCTCTACTGGGACGGCACGACCCTGCTCGACTTCCCGGCGCCCCAGATCGAGACCTATCTCGACGAGCGCGCGCATGATACGTTCCGCGTCGGCACGCTCATGCCGGAGGACTTCTGCGACACGCGTCCGCGCGGCGTCATCGGCATGATCCCCGGCGAGATCGTCACAACCGACAACGGGTATTCCGACCGTGTCGATCTTGAGAAGGACATCCTGAAAATCGCGGTCATCGAGCGCCACAAGAACACGCACCACATCGGCCTTGGCTACATTCAGGGCTATGGCCTGAAGTCCGGCGCGGTGGCGACCTCCATCTCACACGACTCGCACAACATCATCGTCGTCGGCACCAACGAAGCAGATATGGCCTTCGCCGCCAATCAGATCGTGCAGCAGCACGGCGGCATTGTCGTGGTCGAAAATGGCAACATCCACGGCAACGTCGTGCTGGAGATCGCAGGCATCATGTCCGACTGCCCGCTGACCGAGATGAACGAAAAGCTCGAGGGCGCGAAAAAGGCGGCCTTCCGGCTCGGCGTCAAGGAGGGCATCGACCCGTTTATGACGCTCAGCTTCATGGCGCTGCCCGTCATCCCGACGCTCCGCATCACCACGCGCGGCATCATCGATGTCGTCACCCAGCAGTACATCTAAACCATTTTACAACGTGCAGCTGCGCCCTGTCCCCCATTGGGGGACAGGGCGCAGTATGATTCTGCTTCCGAGATTATTCTGCCTTCGGTGCCTGCGGCGCGCCGCCCTCGGGCGGACGCTTCCCGCGCGGGCGGCGTCTGCGGCGCGGCTTGCTGGCTGCGCCTTCTCCCGCCGGCTTCGGCTCACCGCTCTGCGGCTTGGTCTCCGGCTGCGGTTTCCGCTCCGGGCGCCGTTCCTGCGGTTTCCGCTCCGGCTGCGGCTTGCGCTCGGCCGTTTCCGTGCGCGCCTCGTTCTGCGCACCCTCACCGGCCGGCTTGCGCCCGCCTCTGCGCCGTCTGCGGCGCGGCGCGGCGGCGCTCTTTTCCGCTTCCTCCCTCTCTGCCGCCGGAACTTCCGGTGCGGGGAAGGTCTCCACCTTGTCGCTGTTGTAAATCAGCTCCGGAAGCGCTTCAAATTCCTCCTCCGCCGGCTTTGGCTTCTGGCGCGGCTTTGAGGAAATCGGCGCAATGTCCCGTGGAATCGGCAGGTCATTTTTGCGCGCCTTGCCGCTGCGGATAATATAAATATCGCTGTTGGCATAGCTGCTGATCGTCTCCGGATGATCCTCCATGCGAACCTTCACGCTCTGGCGCAGCAGATTGACCTCTGTCACCGTGCCGCGTCCATCCGGCGTGTCAACAAACGATTCGTTCTTCGGCGCAGTTTTCAGCAGATCCTCATAGGCTTCCTGCTCATACTTCAAGCAGCACATCAAGCGGCCGCACGTACCGGAAATCTTTGTCGGGTTCAGGCTGAGATTCTGCGTCTTTGCCATCTTAATCGACACCGGCTGAAAATCATCGAGGAACTCCTTGCAGCAAAACGGCCGCCCGCAGACGCCCAGTCCGCCGACCATCTTTGCCTTGTCGCGCACGCCGATCTGCCGCAGCTCAATGCGCGTGCGGAACACCGACGCGAGATCCTTCACCAGCTCGCGGAAGTCGACGCGCCCCTCCGCCGTAAAGAAGAACAAAATCTTGCTCCCGTCAAATGCGCACTCCGCCGACACAAGCTGCATCTCCAGCTTGTGATCTTCAATCTTCTTCTGGCAGACTTCAAAGGCTTTCTTTTCCTTGGCCTGATTTTCCTCGTTGACCTTTTCATCCTGCGCGGTTGCCGCTCTGAGCACCCGCCGCAGCGGCGCAACCACTTCACTTGCAGAAACCGAATGGTTGCCCGCCGTGCAAAGGCCAAACTCGTCGCCGCGCGCCGTCTCGATGACCACATGATCGCCTGTTTTCAGCGTCAGGCCATTGGGGTCGAAAAAGTAGATTTTTGTGTTGTTGCGGAACCGGATGTCCACAACCTCCGTCCGCTTGGGCGCTTCCGGCTCCGCCGGGTGCTCCGGTTCGCGCTCCGCCGGAGCCGCTTCTTCCAGCCCAACTGCGGCTTCCGCTTCTGCCAAACGCTCCGTTTCCGCGGCCTCCGCTGTCTCCGGCTGCTCTGCGGGCGCTTCTTCTGCGGCAGCAGCCGGCGCTTTCGGCTCTGCCGCCGTCTCGTTCACTGGCTGTGCCGTATCTGTCTCCGCCTGCGGCGCAGCGCACACGGTCTGTTCCTGCTCGTCCCGCATGGCCGGCTGCGTTTCAGCCACCCGTTCGGGGTTCAATTCTTCCATATTGGTTCTCCCATCTGCCGCCTGGCCACGGCCTTATCGTAGTTGAATGCTCAGCCAGCCGATCACCGCGCCCGTACCAACGTTCGCGTTCAAATCGTCAATGGCCGTCTGCAAGCTGTTTGCCGCCGCGAGCAGCTCCGCCCCCGTGCGGCTTTTCAAAATTCGCTGCGCCGTTTCATCCGCCCTTGCCGCTCCGCTGCGGCAGAGCAGCAGCTCTGTCAGATAGGCGCGCAGCGCTTCCAAAATCGGGATTAGCTGCTCCCGCTTGTATTTTTCCATCGGCAGCAGCAGCTCCAGCAGTCCCAGCGGTTCGCGCGCGGCGTAGCACGCGGCAAACTGCGCAAGCTGCGGCGGCTGCGTCTGCCCTTCCAGCATTCGGAGCGCCTGTCCCAAAAATCCGCCGGAGCGGAGATAAGCCGTCTCATAGGCCGCTTCCGTCTGTCCCGGCACGCGCCGGCGCAGCTCCGCCAGCGCCTCCGCACGTCCAAGCGGCGCCATGCGCAGCTCCGCACAGCGGCTTCGGATCGTCGGCAGCAGCTTTTCTGCGCGCTCCGTTAAAATCAGGAACACCGCATAGGCCGGCGGCTCCTCCAAGATTTTCAAAAGCGCATTCTGCGCCGGTTCGCCCATGTCCTGATCGAGGATGTAAATTTTGTGCCGCCCTTCATTTGGCCGGATAAACACATCGGCGCGCATCTGCCGAATCACATCGACCGCGATGGTTTTATGCGCCGGGTCGTTCACCGGGATCACATCCGGGTGTATCCCTGCGGCTACCTTGCGGCAAGCCGCACAGGTGCCGCAAGGCCCCTGCGCCGCGCCGCATTGCATTGCCGCAGCCAGCCGCTTTGCAAGCGTATGCTTCCCCGCACCATCAGCGCCGCAAATCAGGTAGCTATGCGCAAAATGCCGCTGAGATGCCGCTGCGCGCAGCCGCGCCTTCACCGCTTCATTGCCCAGCAATTCCTCAACACCCATGTGCGGCTCCCTTCCCAGTGCATCCCACTTTCCTAAAGATATAGTATAACAGCTTTTCTGCACAAATGCTACTATTTTTTCATGCTTCCCCACGAGCAGCGCAGAAATCAGCCGCCGGGTCAATTCCCGGCGGCTGTTTCTCAGGATTCCATCTGGCGGCCAAGGAACCCCGCCACGGTCTGCACGAGCTTCTGCTCCGCTTCGCCCAGCGGCGCATCCTGTTCCTCCAGCAGCAGCATGACGCACCCCATCAGATCTCCCTCCGACAAGATCGGCGCCGCCACACCGATGTGGTAGCGCTGCACATCCTCGCAGACGCGCAGTCGTGCCTCTCCCTGCTGATAGCGGTAGATCCGCCGCGCCTCCATCATCTGCTCCAGCTCCAGCGACGCCCGCTTGTCAATCAGCTCCCGCCGCGGCACTCCCGCTACGGCAATCAGCGTATCACGGTCGCAGACCGCCGCAATATGGCCAGTATTTTTCCCCATCGAATCGCAGATCTGCGCGGCAAAATCCGCCAAATCCCCCATCGGCGAATACTTTTTGAAAATGACCTCGCCATCCTTCTCCGTATAAATCTCCAACGGGTCGCCCTCGCGGATTCGCAGTGTTCTTCGGATCTCCTTCGGAATGACCACGCGGCCAAGGTCATCAATGCGGCGCACAATTCCTGTTGCTTTCATATCTGAATCTCCCTTATCTGTTAAATACTACACGGCTATTGTTTGCCGCGCGCGACAGATTATGCAAAACTTTGCTTTTCGCCGCCTTCATGCGGCCGCGCTTCACAGCACGAAAAACTCCGCAACCGGTATTTTCCCGGTTGCGGAGTTTTCAGCGTGTCGAAAAAGTCTTTTCGCCCCGCTGCCCGTCCAGTTTTTCAAACTTATCAAGTTTGAAAAACTGCTTGA
>CAKUJA010000009.1 GCA_934661135.1 uncultured Oscillospiraceae bacterium | reverse complement strand
TTATCAAGTTTGAAAAGCTGCTTGATTGAACGCGAAGGGGGCGCTTTGCCCCCTTCACGCTTCCCCTGCGACTCTGTTGCAAAACTGCGCTCCAGCGTTTTTGCGTTGCGCTTATTCCAGAACCGAATATCCGCAGAATCGGATAGCCGCCTTGGCCAGCTCCGCGGTCGGGTCGACAAAGGGGCCGGATACCGGCAGCGTATCGGCGAGAATGGGCAGCTCCGTGCAACCGAGGATGAAATAGTCCGCGCCGCGGGCACGCAGTCCATCGAGCAGTGCGCGCCATGCTTCCGTCTCCGGCAGCAGCGGCTTCGATGCCTTGACAACGTCATAGATCAGCCGCATCAGCTCGTCCCGCTCCGTCTCCTCCGGCAGGAGGAACCGCACGCTCTCGGCTTCCAACGCGCGGTCGTAAAGGCCGGTCGCCAGCGTCCCCTTCGTACCGAGGACCGCCGCAGTCTTACCCGGGAACTTTGCCGCGCAGGTCTTTGCCGTAGCCGAAAGCATACTGAGGAACGGTATCTCGGTCTTTGCCTGAAGCTGCGGCAGGAAATAGTGCGCCGTGTTGCAGGGCATGATGATGCAGTCCGCCCCGCAGGCTTCCAGATGCCGCAGCGCACTCGTCATCTCCGGCACCGGGTCTGTCCCGCCGGCAAGGATAGCCGCCGTGCGGTCGGGAATGCGGGCATTGGAGTCGATATAGACGCGAATGTGGTCATTGTCGCAGTCTGCCTTCGTCAGGCAGGTGATTTTGCGGAACAGATCCGCCGTGGCCAGCGGCCCCATGCCGCCGAGAATGCCAATGGTCTTGCCCATACACATATACTCCTTTTCAGTAATTATGATCAGTTTGTCCCGGTAATCAGGCTTTGCACAACTTTCACGGCCAGCAGAATCAATACGATGACAACCGTCGGTTTAACGATCTTCGAGCCGTTTTTGATGGCCAGTCCTGCGCCGAGGAAGTGTCCCGCGAAGCTCGTCACCGTTCCGATCAGGCCGAGGACAACAAAGACCTTCCCACTCATCAGGCTTGTAATCAGCGCACCGGCGTTGGACGCCAGATTGACCAGCTTCACGTTGCCGCTGGCCGTGCGGACGTCCATTTTCGCCAGATTACAGAACACCAGCAGGAAAAACGTCCCGCTGCCGGGGCCATAGAACCCATCGTATGCGCCGATCACGAACGACGCCATGCAGACAATCGCCATCTGCACCTTCGGCTCGATCTGCCCGCGCTGCTCCGGCAGCTCATGCTGGCGCAGCACAACGAACGCAACCACCGGCAGCACGAACAGCAGCAGATATTGCAGATATTTTTCCGGCACCATGAGCTGCAGCTTCGTGCCGAAGTGCGAGCCGATCAGCGACATCACAATGCCCGGAATGCCGAGCTTCCAGTCGACATAGCCATTTTTGATATACCGTCCGGTGGACGCCAGTGAGCCGAGGCCGGCCGAAACCTTGTTCGTGCCGAGCGCATAGTGCACTGGGAGTCCGGCCAGCAGATATGTCGGCACGGAGATAATCCCGCCGCCGCCCGCAATCGCGTCCATAAACGACGCAAAAAACACACCGATTGCCACAATCAGCACCATTTTCAGCGTCAGATCTGCCACGCCCATCTCAGAGTTCCCCCTTCAGCAGCCGGTCGATTGCCCACGCAAGGCCGTCCTCCGTATTCGGCGGCGCAATGACGTCCGCCGCGGCCTTCACGGTTTCCCGCGCGTTGCCCATGGCAACGCCGATGCCCGCCACGCGCAGCATCGGCACATCGTTGCCGCTGTCGCCTACCGCCATAATCTCCTCCGGCCGGTAGCCGAAACGCGCCGCAAAATCCCGCAGAATCGTGCCCTTGTCGGCGTCTGCCGCCGTAACCTCCATGTCGAGAAACGCCGCCTCGGTCACAAACAGCGGCAGCGCACGGATTTCCTCAAACGCCGCATGCTGTTCCTTCTGATCGGCAAAGACAACATAGAGCTTATCAATATCCCGTTCGCGCGCCGCCAGCACGTCTGCCAAGCTCGGGACAACGTGGTGCGTGGCAAATACGCTCGTCAGGTTCGGCGGATAATAGTGCTCCACATTCTCCAGCTCCGACGCCTGATTGAACACCGCGTCGTCCATAAAGAGATTGACCATCGTGTCGTACCGGTGCAGCACCGCATACGCCTGCCGCGCAAGCTCCGCCGACAGCGAATGCGTCACCAGCCGCTCTTTCGTGCGCAAATCCATCAAAAATGCGCCGGTACACCCCAGCAGATACGGAATCTCCGGGATTTTGTCCAGCACCAGTCCGCTCTCGCTAAGATCGCGCCCGGTGTTCAGCGCAACCGTAATGCCCGCCGCCATTGCGCGCCGCAGCGCGCCCACCGTCGCGTCCGTAATCTGGTTTCGATCGTTTGTAATTGTTCCGTCCACATCCACGGACAGCAGTCGGATCGCCATATGTATTCTTCCTCCGCATTCAAGTACGCGGCTATTCTATCAGTATCGCCGTCTGAAATCAAGACGCGAAGCGCCATGGAAATTCACAATTTCTTCTTTTTTTATGGTACAAACTGTGGTATAATGCTACGAAGCTGTGAAATCACCAAATGCGCGCAGTCCGCGCGGAAAGGTTGTTATACTATGGGACTGTTCACCAAATTATTCGGCACACGCTCGGAGCGAGAGGTTAAACGGCTCGATCCGCTGGTCGATGCCGTGATGGCGCTGGAGACGGATTACCGCGCACTCAGCGACGAGGATCTGCGCGCCAAGACGCAGGAATTCAAGGATCGGCTTGCCGCAGGCGAGACGCTCGATCAGCTCTTGCCCGAGGCCTTTGCCACAGTGCGCGAAGCGGCCGACCGCGTGCTCGGAATGCGCCCATATCGCGTACAGGTTGTCGGCGGCATCGTGCTCCATCAGGGGCGCATCGCCGAGATGAAAACCGGCGAAGGCAAAACGCTCGTCGCCATCCTCCCGGCCTACCTTAACGCCCTCACCGGCGAAGGCGTCCACATCGTCACCGTCAACGACTACCTCGCCAAGCGCGACTCCGAGTGGATGGGCAAGGTCTATCGTTTCCTCGGCCTGACCGTCGGCCTGATTATCCACGACAAGACGCCGGCCGAGCGCCGCGAAGCCTATGCCGCCGACGTCACCTACGGCACGAATAATGAGTTCGGCTTCGATTACCTCCGCGACAATATGGCCATCTACAAGCAGGAGATAGTGCAGCGCGGGCACAACTTTGTCATCGTCGACGAGGTCGACTCCATCCTCATCGATGAAGCCAGAACGCCGCTCATCATCTCCGGCAAGGGCGAAGAATCGTCCAAGCTCTACGAAATGGCCGACTATTTCGTCGCCCGCCTGAAAAAGCAGGTCTTTTCCACCACCGACGATAAGGAACTGCAGGATCAGTTCGACTGCGACTACATTGTCGACGAAAAGGAGCGTACTGTCAGCCTGACCCAGAAGGGCATCGCCAAGGCTGAGGAATTCTTCGGCGTGAAAAATCTCGCCGATGTGGAAAACGCCACGCTGAACCACCACATCAACCAGGCTATGAAGGCGCGCGGCCTGATGAAGCGCGACATCGACTACGTTGTCAAGGATGGTCAGGTCATCATCGTCGATGAGTTCACCGGCCGTCTGATGTATGGCCGCCGCTATAACGAAGGTCTGCACCAGGCCATCGAGGCCAAAGAAGGCGTCAAGGTCGCCAGTGAAAATAAGACGCTCGCCACGATCACCTTCCAGAACTTCTTCCGTCTCTACGCCAAGCTCTCCGGCATGACCGGCACGGCGCTAACCGAGGAGGAGGAATTCTCCGGCATCTACAATCTCGACGTTGTGGAAATCCCGACGAACAAGCCCGTCATCCGCATCGACAACCCCGACATTGTCTATAAGACGGAAGCCGGCAAGTTCCGGGCGGTCATCCGCCAGATCAAGGAATGCCACGAAAAAGGCCAGCCGGTGCTGGTCGGCACGATTTCCATCGAAAAGTCCGAATTCCTCAGCCAGCTTTTGAAACGTGAGGGCATTGCGCATAACGTGCTCAACGCCAAGCACCACGAAAAAGAAGCGGAGATCGTCGCGCAGGCCGGTCATCTCGGCGCCGTCACAATCGCAACAAACATGGCAGGCCGCGGCACCGACATCATGCTCGGCGGCAACGCCGAGTTCATGGCCAAGAGCGATCTGCGCAAGCAGGGAATGCCGGACGAGCTGATCGCCGAGTCCAATTCCTTCGCCGAGACCGACGACCCCGAAATTCTCGCCGCCCGCGCAGCCTACAACGAGGCCTATAAGTCGCACAAAGCCGAGGTCGACCGGGAAGCCGAGCTTGTCCGCAAGGCTGGCGGTCTCTACATCATCGGCACCGAGCGGCACGAGAGCCGCCGCATCGACAACCAGCTCCGCGGCCGCGCCGGCCGTCAGGGAGACCCTGGCCAGACGCAGTTCTACCTCTCGATGCAGGATGACGTCATGCGTCTGTTCGGCTCCGAGCGCATTCTCGGCATGATGGACTCGCTCGGTCTCGACGAGGACACGCCGATTGACGCGAAGATTCTCTCCGGCGCGATTGAAAATGCGCAAAAGACCGTTGAAAGCCGCAACTATCAGGCTCGAAAGAGCGTCCTTGAATACGACGACGTGATGAACGTCCAGCGAAAGATCATCTACCAGCAGCGCCAGCAGGTGCTCGACGGTGAGGATCTCCGGAAGAACATCCAGTCCATGATGCGGTTCTTCGCCGAGACCTACGTCAGCAGCGCCTACGGTGAGCAGCCGCATTTGGCCGACCGCAGCGCATTCTTCGAGATGATGAGCCACTTTGAGAACATCTGCTTCCCGAAGGGCATCTGGATCGCAGCCGACGACGAGCTGCAAACCCTCTCCCGCGAGGACATGACCGAGCGCATTCTCTCTCTCATGCAAGCGTCCTATGCCAAGAAGGAAGAACAGTACGGCGCACCCGCCATGCGTGAGCTGGAGCGTGTGATGACGCTGCGCGTCGTCGACGAATACTGGATGGATCACATCGACGCCATGGACGACCTCCGGCAGGGTATCCGTCTGCGCGCCTATGCGCAGGAAGACCCTGTCGTCGCCTACAAGCGCGAAGGCTTTGAAATGTTTGAAGCCATGACCGACGCGATCAAGGAGGAGATCGTCCGCCGCATCTTCCTCGTCCGCATCAAGACGAACGAGGAGATCAAGCGTGAACGTGTCGCCAGGGAGACCGGCGCCAATGCCGGCGGCGACAAGACCGTCCGCCGTCAGCCGGTTGTCAAAAAAATCAAGGTCGGCCCGAACGATCCCTGCCCGTGCGGCAGCGGCAAGAAGTACAAAAAGTGCTGCCGCGACAAGGATCTCGCCGCCGAACGCGGGCAAAGCGCCCCGCAGGACTGAGCCTATGTTTCATACGATTCGAAAAGAAAGCCTGGAATACCTGACCGCCGACAGTCTGTCCGGCAGCGTCCACTGCTTCTCCACGCGCTTCGGCGGTGTGAGCGAGGGGGTGCTCTCCTCGCTCAACCTCGGCACGCACCGCAGCGACCGCCCGGAAAACGTGTGGAAAAACTACCGCATTCTTGGCGCCGCCGTCGGCTTCACGCCGGAGCAGACCGTTTTTACCAGGCAGGAGCACACGGACACCATTCTCCGCGTCGGCAGCTCCGATTGCGGCACAGGACTACTCCGGGAGCAGTCCGTCGTCTGCGACGGCATAATCACCGATGACCCCGGCGTCGCGCTCTGCTGCTTCGGAGCAGACTGCACCCCCATCCTGCTCTACGACCCGGTACGCAAAGCCGCCGGCGCCGTCCACTCCGGCTGGCGCGGCACGGCCATGGGCATCGCCGCAAAAGCCGTCGCCGCCATGGTGCGCGAGTTTGGCTGCAATCCCGCCGATCTCCGTGCCGCCATCGGCCCCTGCATCGGACTGTGCTGCTTCGAGGTCGGCGCCGAGGTTCCGCAGGCTATGCGCGCCGCGCTCGGCGCGGACGCGGAGCCGTTTCTCGAACCGCACGGCGAAAAATACCACGTCGATCTCAAGGGTCTCAACCAGCTCTGGCTTGAGCAGTCCGGTCTTTCCGTGATCGACGTCTGCCCCGACTGCACCCGCTGCCAGCCGGAGCGCTTCTGGTCGCACCGCGCAGCCGGCAATGCGCGCGGCAGTCAGACCGGAATGATTATGCTGCGAAAGGAGTGAGCGCCATGCGCCGCACCCTCTGCGTCCTTCTGGCGCTTCCCCTGCTGCTTGGTCTGCTCACCGGCTGCTCCAAGGTCGATATGAGCTGGTTCACCAGCAAATTCACCCGCGACAGCAGCGACACCTCATCTGAGACCACCGCGCAGGACGAGGCGCCGAAGCAGGAGACAACCGCCATTGTCACCGAAGTTCTCTCCGAGCTTGAGTCCTTCGGCCTTGCCTATCAGCCGGACTACGGCCTGCATCCCTACAACTGTGAAAGTCTCAACAACCGCGTCATTTTCTCCTTCCTCTATGAACCGCTGTTCGCGGTCACGCAGGAGCTTGATGCCGTGCCGGTACTGGCCAAAGACTATACCGTCTCTGACGACGGCACAACGACCACCATTACGCTCCGCTCCGGCGTCCGCTTCCACAACGGCAAGGAGTTGACCGCGCAGGACGTGGTCTATTCGCTGGAATCGAGCCGCGGCACCACATACTACGGCAATCGTCTGCACGACGTCACCTCAATCGAAGCTGCGGAAGACGGCTCCGTTGTCCTGACCACCTCCGTGGCCTACGGCGCCCTGCCGCTGCTGCTCGATATTCCGATCATCCCCGACGGCTCGATGGACGAAGCCGTCCCCTCCGGCACCGGGCCTTACAAGTTTGAGAGCACCGAACGCCTCGTCCGCAGCACCGACTGGTGGCAGGACGGTGCGCCGCTTGTCGACTACGATGAAATCTCGTTGACCGCCGTCACCACGACCGCGGACATCCGCGACAATTTCGAGTATGAGAACATCAACATGGTGCTCACCGACCCGAATTCCGCGGCCTATGCCGGTTTCCACAACGATTACGAGCTATGGGAGGATGCCACCTGCATTTTGCAGTATATCGGCTACAACATCGGCTCGCGCGTCTTTTCCAACTATGGCCTGCGCAGTGCCATCACCTACGCCATCGACCGTGACACGATCGTTTCCGAGCTCATGGGCGGCTTCGCTACCGCGGCCACGCTTCCCTGCCAGCCAAGCTCCAAGCTCTATGACGCAAAGCTCGCGCTGAAGTATTCTTACAGTATGGAGAATTTCTACCGCCAGCTCGAGTCTGCCTCCGTCGAAGATATGGATCACGACGGCCGGCTCGACCTCTATGTCTCCTCGCTCGGCTATGCTGTCCCGGTCTCCGGGACGATGATCGTCTGCTCGTCGAGCTATCAGCGTGTGCAGGTTGCGACAAAGATCGTGCAGGATCTCAACGCGCTCGGCTTCGATCTCACGCTCAAGAGTATGGACTATGCGGACTACCGCGCCGCGCTGGTTGCCGGCAACTACGACCTCTACTACGGCGAGGTTCGCCTTTCCCCGAACTTCGACCTGAGTATGTTCTTCCAGGCCGGCGGCAGCCTGACCTACGGCAGTCTGGCTGACAGCACCATGCAGAGTCTCTGCAACCGGATGCTTGTCAACAGCGGCAACTCCTATAATCTCTATCAGCGTCTCTGTGACCGCGGGTATCTGACGCCCATCATGTTCAAGAACCACGCCGTCTATACCACACGCGGCGCCGTGAGCGAGCCGGCACACTACATCGACTGGCTCCTGCCCGCACCGGAAACCGTTGCCGACTGACCCTTACCCGCGTTTTCAGGCGAAAACGCGGCAGCGTGTCGAAAAAGTCTTTTCGCCCCGCTGCCCGTCCAGTTTTTCAAACTTATCAAGTTTGAAAAACTGCTTGATTGAACGCGAAGGAGGCGCTTTGCCCCCTTCACTCTTCCCCTGCGACTCTGTCTCAAAACTGCATTCCAGCGTTTTTTTGACAGTCTCCCGCGTTTTCAAGCGAAAACGCGGGTCTTTCACGTCCTTCCCGCCGCAAATTTACCGTTTTTGCGCGGAACGTTTATAAATGATTCACACATCTCGTAAATTTATCTGTATAATTAGTTCTTGAACCTAGGACATTAGGGAGTAGAGGAGGGATTCCATTGGATAAAGACCCCTATCAGGTGCTCGGCGTATCGCAAAACGCAACGGAAGATGAAATTCGGCAGGCATATCGCGCACTGGCGAAAAAATACCACCCTGACCTCAACCCCAATGATCCCACCGCCGCGCAGAAGATGAACGAGATCAACGACGCCTACGACAAGATCAAAAATCCGCAGGCCTACCGCCAGCAGCAGGCGCAGCAGCAGTATCAGCAGCAGGCGCGCCAGCAGTATCAAAACCAGCAATACTACGATCCGTTCGGCTTCTGGGGCAATCAAAACCAGCAGCAGAGCCATTCGTATACCTATTATACCAACTACTCCAACCAGTCCCAGCAGGACGACAACCAGAGTCAATACCAGTGGACGTATCACCATACACGTCGCCGCGGCAGCATTCTGGGCAAGATTTTCCTGATCTATCTGCTGTTCCAGCTCATCTATGGTCTGTTTGGCGGATGCAGCTACCGGTATGTAGCCTATCCGTATGATTACTACTACGGCTATGACAACAGCAGCTATTCCGACACCAATACCAGCACCGGCAGCCAGCAGGCCGATCCCTACTACGGCTACGGCTTTGGCACAAATCGCAGCAATTCATCGCAGGAGGGATAAGCGTTGAGCCTGTTTTCCAAAAAAGCCGCCGTACCGGATGAAGCGCTCGAAGCGCTGCGCGGCGAATACCTGAACTACCGCCGCCGCACCGCGGCGCAGCTTGAGCGCGCCGAAGCGGACGGCATAAAAAAAGCGGTGCTTGCGCTGCTTCCCATCTATGACGATCTCGAGCGCGCGCTGGCCGCACCATGTGCCGACGAAGCCTACTACCACGGCATCGAGCTTTTGATGCAAAAGCTGCTCTCGCAGCTCGCCGCACTGAAAGTTGCCTCGATGGACAGTCTCGGCAAGTGCTTCAACCCCACCTACCATGAAGCCATCGAGCACATCGAAGACCCGGCCAAGCGTCCTGACGAGATCGTGCAGATTGTCCAGACCGGCTTCACGATGGATGACGAGGTCATCCGCCACGCAAAAGTTATCGTCGCAAATTAGTTTTAACCCTTGGAGGAACATTTCTATGGCAAAGATCATCGGTATCGATCTCGGTACGACCAATTCCTGCGTTGCGGTCATGGAGGGCGGCGAACCCGTCATCATTCCCAACGCGGAGGGTGGGCGGACGACGCCGTCTGTCGTGGCGTTTTCAAAGACCGGTGAGCGCATGGTCGGCAGCCTTGCCAAGCGGCAGGCCGTCACGAACCACGAGCGCACCATCTCCTCCATCAAGCGCCAGATGGGTACAAACTATAAAGTGAATATCGACAGTCACAAATACACTCCGCAGGAGATCTCGGCCATGATCCTGCAAAAGCTCAAGGCCGACGCTGAAGCGTTCCTCGGCGAACCGGTCTCCGATGCGGTCATCACCGTCCCGGCCTATTTCACCGACGCGCAGCGTCAGGCCACGAAGGACGCGGGCAAGATCGCGGGGTTAAATGTCCAGCGCATCATCAACGAGCCGACTGCCGCTGCCCTCGCCTACGGCATCGACAAGGAAGCAGAGCAGAAGATTATGGTCTACGACCTCGGCGGCGGTACGTTCGATGTCTCCATCCTCGACATCTCCTCCGGCGTGATCGAGGTTCTTGCCACCGCGGGCAACAACCACCTCGGCGGCGATGATTTTGATCAGTGCATCATGGACTATCTGGTGCAGGAATTCAAAAAGGAACACAAAATCGACCTCTCGCGCGACGCCGCCGCAATGCAGCGCATCCGCGAAGCCTCCGAAAAGGCCAAAATTGAGCTTTCCGCCATGACGCAGACCACCGTCGAGCTGCCCTATATCACGGTCGGCAAAAACGGTCCGCTGCACATGGACATCCCTCTCTCCCGCGCGAAATTCAACGACCTGACCTGCCACCTCGTACAGGCTACGCGCGAGCCGGTCAATCAGGCCATCAACGATTCCGGCATCTCTATCGCCCAGATCAGTAAGGTGCTCATGGTCGGCGGCTCGAGCCGCATCCCCGCCGTGCAGGATCTTGTCCAGTCCATCACAGGCTCGCTGCCGTTCAAGGGCATCAACCCGGACGAGTGTGTCGCCATGGGCGCGTGTCTGCAAGGCGGCGTCCTCTCCGGCACGGTGCAGGGGCTCCTCCTGCTCGATGTCACGCCGCTCTCGCTCGGCATTGAGACGCTTGGCGGCGTCTGCACCCGCGTCATTGAGCGCAATACGACGCTGCCCATCCGCAAGAGCCAGATCTTCACCACGGCTTCCAGCTTCCAGTCCTCGGTCGACGTCCATGTCCTGCAGGGTGAGCGCCCGATGGCGCACCAGAACAAGGAGCTTGGCCGCTTCCAGCTCACCGGCATCCGCCGCGCGCCGCGCGGCGTCCCGCAGATCGAGGTCACGTTCTCCATCGACGCCAACGGCATCGTGAACGTCAGCGCAAAAGATCTCGACACCGGCAAGGCACAGGCCATCACGATCACCGCCAGCTCCAACATGAGTCAGGCCGACATTGACCGCGCCGTACGCGAAGCGCAGCAGTATGCCGCGCAGGATGCGCAGCTCAAAGCGCAGGCCGTCGCGCGCGACCGCTGTGAACAGCTCGTCTATCAGGCTGGCAAGGCCGCGAAGGGCATGAGCAAAGAGCAGAAGGCCGCCGTTGCCGAGGGCGTCAAGGAAGCCAAACGTGCCGTCAAATCCAAGGATGGCGCACAGATGGCGTCTGCCGCCGACCGTCTCGAGCAGCTTCTCCAGCAGGCTGGCGTCACGATTGACCCGAACGCGCAGTATTCCGGCACCTACGAAAACCCGAACGACCAGACACCGGATGACGACGTCATGGACGCGGATTTTGAAGAAATGAACTAGGGTGACTCTGAAAACTCCCAACGTACCCAGGCAGCGCCGCATATGCGGCGCTGCTTTTTTGCCTTCTGCGATAGAAATGCAAAAACTTTGCCATTTCCCGGTTGACATTCCGCAAAATCGTGATATAGTTAAATATCATAAATCGACAAGAGGACTTTGATATGATCAGCTCCGTGATTTTTGCATACTTTTACTACTTTACTATGAATCCATAGTAAGGCTGATTTGTGTTGCAAAGATCCGGAAGCAAGCTTGCTTTTGACGCTGCACAGGTTGAGCCTGTGCAGCGTTTTTTATTTTAGAGAACCTCCAAACCAAACAGCGTCGGCCTTCGCCGGAGCTTTTACCCCAATGCTGCGGTTTGAAAAACTTGAAATCCACAAAGGATGTCTGCGTTTTTCAAATCTTACCTTGGAGCAAAATCTCCCGCCGAATGCGCTTGCCGTCTGCTTTGGAGCTTCTCTGAGACAAATAATATATGACTTTCCAAAAACTAGGAGGACAAATTTATGGTTGTAGTCTTGAAGCACGGCGTCGCCAAGGAGAGCCGCGACCAGCTCATCGGCTGGCTGAAAAACCTCGGCCTGAACATCCACGTCTCCGAGGGGAATTATCAGACCATTCTCGGTCTTGTCGGTGATACCAGTCGCGTCGATATGGATCTTGTGTCCAGTCTCGACATTGTCGACAGCGTCAAGCGCGTGTCCGAGCCGTTTAAGTGCTGCAATCGGAAATACCACCCCGACGACACCATCGTGCAGGTCGGCGACGTCAAAATCGGCGGCGGCAACTTCTGCATGATCGCCGGCCCCTGCTCCGTCGAAACCGAGGAGCAGATCGTCGCCGTTGCGCGGGCTGTCAAGGCGTCCGGCGCGAATATGCTGCGCGGCGGCGCGTTCAAGCCGCGCACGTCCCCCTACGATTTTGCCGGTCTCAAGGCCGAAGGTCTTGAGCTTCTGAAAATCGCCCGGCAGGAAACCGGCCTTCCCATCGTCACCGAAATCATGAGCATCACCGATCTGCCGCTTTTTGCCGACGTCGACGTGCTGCAGGTCGGCGCGCGCAATATGCAGAATTTTGACCTGCTGCGCGAGCTAGGCAAGACAGACAAGCCCATCCTGCTCAAGCGCGGCCTTGCCAACACGCTCAAGGAGCTGCTGATGAGCGCCGAATACATCATGGCCAGCGGCAACGAGCAGGTCATCCTCTGCGAGCGCGGTATCCGCACATTCGACGATTACACCCGCAACACGCTCGACCTTGCGGCAGTTCCCATGCTGCATGAGCTTTCGCATCTGCCGGTCATCGTCGACCCGAGCCACGCCACCGGCATCAACCGCCTTGTCCCGCCGATGGCGCTGGCTGCAACGGCCGGCGGCGCGGATGGCCTGATTATCGAGGTTCACAACGATCCCATCCATGCTCTGTGCGACGGTGCGCAGTCGCTCCGCCCAGAGCAGTATGACGCGCTGGCGAAGAAGGTTCGCGAAATCCGAAAGGTGGTCACAGCATGACAGTTGGTATCGTTGGCCTTGGTTTGATCGGCGGCTCGTTCGCCAAAGCTTACCACGAAGCCGGTTGGACGGTTCTCGCCACAGACATCGACCGCACCATGCTGGACTTCGCCAAGCTCCAGGGCGCGGTCAACGGAGAGTTGACCGATGAGCGGCTCTCCTCCTGTGATCTCATCCTCATTGCAGTCTATCCGCGCGCTGCCGTGGAGTTTTTGCAGCAGCACGGCGCATCGATCGGCACAAAGCCGATTGTCATTGACTGCTGCGGCACGAAGCGCGTCGTTTGCGAAGCCTGCTTCCCGCTGGCAAAGCAATATGGCTTCACCTACCTCGGCGGCCACCCGATGGCCGGCACGCACAACTCCGGCTTCAAATACGCCACGGCAACGCTCTACCACGGCGCACCGATGGTGCTTGTCCCGGCGGATTTCAACAATATCGAGCTGCTCTCCCGCGTGAAGGAGCTGCTCGCCCCCGCCGGCTTTGGCCGCTTTTCCGTCACCACGGCGGAAAAGCACGACGAGATGATCGCCTTCACCTCACAGATGGCGCACGTCGTCTCCAATGCCTACATCAAAAGTCCCACCGCCGGCAGCCACAAGGGGTTCTCTGCCGGCAGCTACAAGGATCTCACCCGCGTCGCGTGGCTCAATCCGCAGATGTGGGCAGAGCTGTTCCTCGAGAACAAGGACTATCTTCTGCATGAGCTGCATATTCTGATTGACCATCTGCAAGAATACACCGCCGCGCTGGAGCAGGACGATATGGACTCTCTCGTCCGTCTGCTCGATGACGGGCGCAAGCGCAAAGAGGAGGTTGACGGCCATTGAAAACGGTACACGTCTCCGCTTCCCGGGACTACGACGTCCGGATCGGCAGCGGCCTGTTTGCCGGCCTTGGCGCGCTGATAAAGCAATCTGTCCCCGCGCAGACCGCCGTCCTCGTCACCGATGACACGGTCGACACGCTCTATGGCACGCAGGCCGCGCATTCCCTCGCCGAAGCCGGCTTCCGCGTCCTGCGCTTCGTCTTTCCGCACGGTGAACGCTCCAAATCGCTGGCCACGTTCGGCCAAGTGCTGAACTTTCTCTGTGAAAACCATGTCACCCGCAGCGATGTGATTATCGCGCTCGGCGGCGGCGTTGTGGGCGACCTCGCCGGGTTCGCCGCAGCCTGCTATCAGCGCGGCATCCGCTTTGTGCAGGTGCCGACCACGCTTCTCGCCATGGTCGACTCCTCCGTCGGCGGCAAAACCGCCGTCGATCTTGACACCGGTAAAAATATGGCCGGCGCCTTCTGGCAGCCGTCACTCGTGCTCTGCGACCCTGACCTGCTTTCCACACTCCCGGACGAGCAATACCGCTGCGGCTGCGCCGAAATTCTCAAATACGGCCTGATGGCCGACGCCGAGTTCTTCGACAGCCTTTCCAAAACGCCGGTGCGCGCCCAGTATGAGTCCGTCATTGCCCGCTGCGTGGAGATGAAGCGCGACGTTGTGGACGCCGACGAATTCGACCGCGGTGCACGGCAGAAGCTCAACCTCGGCCACACCGTCGGCCACGCCGTCGAGGAATGCAGCGGCTTTACGCTCCTGCACGGCCAGTGCGTCGCCATCGGCATGGGCGTCATCACGCGCGCCGCCGCCGCAAACGGATATTGCAGCGCAGAAACCGCGCAGCGCGTCGATGCCATCCTCGCGCAATACGGCCTGCCCGCCGCAACCGACTATGCGCTGGACGATCTGTTCCGCGCAGGCCTGTCTGACAAAAAGGTCAGTGGAAGTATGCTGAACCTGATCGTCCCCGACCGCATCGGCCACTGCCGGATCGTCCCGATTCCGTCCTCGGAACTGCGCGGCTGGCTGGCCGCCGGAGGGGTTCGATGACCGTCACACTTTCCCCGGGCGCGCGCAGCGGCAGCGTGCGCATCCCGGCTTCCAAATCGCAGGCGCACCGTCTGCTGATCTGCGCCGCGCTCGGCCGCGAACCGGTCGATATCCGGTTTGAAGGGCTTTCCAATGATATTTCCGCCACCATCGCCTGTCTGCGCGCACTCGGCGCA
This sequence comes from uncultured Oscillospiraceae bacterium, assembly GCA_934661135.1. Classification (GTDB taxonomy): domain Bacteria; phylum Bacillota; class Clostridia; order Oscillospirales; family Oscillospiraceae; genus CAG-170. Next base: position 18,406 of record CAKUJA010000009.1, on the reverse strand, counting down.
CAGATCACCGAGCAGTCTGCCGGCTGTTGGCGCGTCGTGCCGATTTCGGCTGTCCCAACCACGGAATGCGATCTTCCTTGCGGCGAAAGCGGCTCCACGCTGCGCTTTCTGCTCCCGGTTGCCGGTGCGCTTGGCGCATCCGCCACGTTCCACCTGGACGGACGCCTGCCCGAGCGCCCGCTCGAGCCGCTCTGGTCGCAGCTCTGTGCCCATGGCATGGCGCTTTCGCAGCAGGGCGCGCTGCTGCGCTGCAAAGGCCGTCTGACGCCTGGTACCTATACGATGCCCGGCAGCGTCTCGTCGCAGTATATCTCCGGCCTGCTGCTTGCGCTTCCGCTGCTCCCGGCCGGCAGCACCCTTGCCGTCACCGGCGCGGTGCAGTCTGCGTCCTACATCTCCATGACCGAGCACGCACTGCAAGACTCCGCGATTCGCTTTGCAAAGTCCGGCTGGACGTATCAAATTCCCGGCAGCCAGACCTACGCGCTCCCGGCGCAGACCGCCGTGGAGGGCGACTGGTCCAACGCCGCCTTTTTCCTCTGCATGGGTGCGCTTTCACCAATCGGCGTCCGTGTCGAAGGCTTGAATTCCCGCTCTGCGCAGGGCGACCGCGCCATTTTGGACGTGCTGCACCGCATGGGTGCGCAGATTCAGTCCGAGGATACCGCCGTCACGGTGCGCCGCGGCGCGCTGCGCGGCGTCACGGTCGACGCCCGCCCGATTCCCGACCTCATCCCGGTGCTGAGCGTTCTCAGCGCCGTGGCGGAGGGTGAAACGCAGATTATCCATGCCGAGCGTCTGCGTCTGAAGGAGTCCGACCGCCTGTCCACCACCGCGGCGCTGATCTCCGCCCTCGGCGGACAGGTCACGGAGCTGCCGGACGGCCTCACGCTTTGCGGCACACCGCAGCTTCACGGCGGAGCTGTCGACGCGGCCAACGACCACCGCATCGCCATGAGCGCCGCCGTCGCCGCCTGCGCCTGTCAGACTTCCGTCACAGTACACGGCAGCGAATGCGTCCGCAAATCCTATCCCACCTTCTGGGAAGCATTCTCCGCCTTGAAAGGAGCGTCCCTATGAGCAGCAGCTACGGTGAAAATTTCCGTCTGACCATCTTCGGCCAGTCCCATTCTCCGGCCATCGGCGTCACGATGGAGGGCATTCCCGCGGGGCAAACCATCGACTTTGCCGCGCTTGACCGCTTTCTCGCCCGCCGCGCCCCCGGTCGCAGCGACCTTGCCACGCCGCGCCGCGAAGCCGATGCCCCGGAATTTCTCTCCGGCGTCGTCGGAAACACAACCTGCGGCGCGCCGCTCACGGCGATCATCCGCAACACCAATACCCGCTCCGGCGATTATAGTAATCTCGCCGTGACGCCGCGCCCCGGCCACGCCGACTATACCGCCGCTGTCAAATACGGCGGCGCGCAGGATGTCGCCGGCGGCGGCCACTTCTCCGGGCGGCTGACCGCGCCGCTGTGCATCGCGGGCGGCATCTGTCTGCAGCTCTTGCAGCGCGAGGGCATCTCCGTCCTCTCCCGCATCGCCGCCATCGGCGGCATTGAAGATTGCGGCGCGCTGACCGCGTCCACCGCGGAAAAGCCGTTCCCGGTCATCGACGACGCACAGGGGCAGGCGATGCAGGCCTGCATCGCCGCCGCGCGCGACGCGCACGACTCGGTCGGCGGCATTATTGAAGTCGCCGTCCTCGGCCTTCCTGCCGGTCTGGGCGACCCGATGTTCGGCGGCATGGAAAACCGCATTGCCTCCATCGTTTTCGGCATTCCGGCCGTCAAGGGTCTGGAATTCGGCGACGGCTTTGCCGCCGCTGCGCTGCACGGCAGCGAGAATAACGACGCCTTCTGTATCCGGGGCGGCCGCGTTGAAACCGTCACAAACCACTGCGGCGGCATTCTCGGCGGCATCACCGACGGAATGCCGCTCCGCTTCCGCGCCGCCATCAAGCCGACGCCCTCGATCTTCCGTCCGCAGCCGAGCGTCAACCTCGCCTCGATGGAAGAAACCACCCTTGAAATCAAGGGTCGGCACGACCCCTGTATCGTGCCCCGCGCGGTTCCCGTCATGGAGGCCGCCGCAGCCATTGCCATTTATGACGCGCTGCTTGCGCGCAGAAAAGAAAGGACGTGACCCCATGGAACTGGGCGAATACAGAACCAAAATTGACGCGATCGACGAGCAGCTTCTCCGCCTGTTTGCCGAGCGGATGGACGTTGCCGCAGGTATCGCCGCCTACAAAAAAGAGCACGGACTGCCCGTGCTCGATCCCTCGCGTGAGCGCGCCAAGCTGCTGGACGTCGCCGAAAAGACGCCCGCCGCGCTTCAGGAATACGCCGTCTCGCTCTATTCGCTGCTCTTTGAGCTCAGCCGCAGCTACCAAAACCGCCTGCTCGGTGAGACAACCGAGCTGACCCGCGCGATTCAGGCCGCCATCGACGGCACACCGAAGCTGTTCCCCGAAAAGGCCGTCGTCGCCTGTCAGGGTGTCGCAGGCGCCTACTCGCAGCTCGCCTGCGATAAGCTGTTTAAGCTGGCCAACGTGCTCTATTTCAGCTCCTTCGAGTCCGTTTTCTCGGCCATCGAAGCCGGTCTCTGTCAGTATGGCGTCGTCCCGGTGGAAAACAGCACCGCCGGCTCCGTCAACGCGGTCTACGACCTGATGACGCACCATAACTTCCGCATCGTGCGCAGCATCCGGCTCAAGGTCGACCACAATCTGCTCGTCAAACCCGGCACGAAAAAGAGCGACATCCGTGAGATCTACTCCCACCAGCAGGCCATCAGCCAGTGCGAGCAGTATTTGCAGTCCTTCAAGGACGTCAAGATCATCCCCTGCGAAAATACCGCCGTCGCGGCGAAGAAGGTTGCAGAGTCCAACGGCGGCTGCGCGGCGCTCTCCTCCCGCTCCTGCCAGAAGCTCTACGGTCTGGAATGTCTGGAAGCCTCCGTGCAGGATCAGGACAACAACTTCACGCGTTTCATCTGCATCTCGAAAAACCTCGAGATCTACCCGGGTGCGAACCGCACGAGCCTGATGGCCGTCCTGCCGCATGAGCCGGGTTCGCTCTATAAGCTCCTCTCGCGCTTCTATGCGCTCGGTCTGAACCTCAACAAGCTCGAAAGCCGCCCGATGCCCGACCGCAACTTCGAGTTCATGTTCTATTTCGATCTCGAAACGCCGGTCTACTCACCGCAGCTTCTCCAGCTCATCGGCGAAATGCCGTCGCTCTGCGAAGAATTTGCCTATCTCGGCAGTTACAGTGAGGTTGTCTGATGCAGTGCGGATTGTTAGGACGTGTGCTGGGGCACAGCTATTCCCCGATGATCCACGGTCTGCTTGCGCCGTACCGCTATGCGCTGTTCGCGCAAGAGCCGGAGCAGCTCGACGCATTCCTGCGCACCGGCTGCTGGGACGGCCTGAACGTCACCATTCCCTATAAAAAAGCCGCCGTCCCCTATTGCGCGGAGCTCTCGTCCACGGCGGCGCGGCTCGGCAGCGTCAATACGCTGGTGCGCCGTCCGGACGGCGCCATCTTCGGCGACAACACCGACTATGACGGCTTCCTGTTCCTGGTGCAGCAGAGCGGCATTCCGGTTGCCGGGAAAAAAGCGCTCGTCTTTGGCAGCGGCGGCGCGTCTGTCACGGTCTGCGCCGTGCTCGAAGATCTCGGCGCGTCCTCCGTGACCGTTGTCTCCCGCAGCGGCGCGGACAACTATGATAATCTCGACAGGCACACAGACGCACAGCTCCTCGCCAACACCACGCCGCTCGGGATGTACCCGAATCCCGGCGTTGCTGCTGTCGACCTTTCGCGTTTCCCGCGCTGTGAAGGCGTTTTCGACATCGTCTATAATCCCGCGCGCACCGCGCTGCTGCTGCAAGCCGAAGCGCTTGGCATTCCCCATGCCGGCGGTCTTTCCATGCTTGTCGCGCAGGCGCGCCGCAGCGCAGAGCTGTTTACCGGCGAACCAATTCCCGATGACCGTCTGGCAGAGGTCGAGCGCGCGGTCCGCTCCCGCTTGGAAAACATCATCCTTATCGGAATGCCCGGCAGCGGCAAAAGCACCGTTGCCGCCGCGCTCGGTGCCGCGCTTGACCGCGAGGTTGTCGAGTGCGACACCTACATTGAGCAGCAGGCTGGCTGCTCCATCCCCGAGATCTTCGCGTCCGGCGGCGAAACGGCTTTCCGTGCGTTTGAGACGCAGGCGCTTGCCGCGCTCGGCAAGCGCTCCGGCATCATTCTCTCCACCGGCGGCGGCTGCGTCACCCGCCCGGAAAACTATCCTCTGCTCCACCAAAACGGCACGATCTTCTGGCTCCAGCGCGACCTGACCAAGCTGCCGGTCGACGGCCGCCCGCTCTCGCAGCGGGAGGGCGCCGCGCAGATGTACGCCCGGCGTGAGCCGCTCTACGCCCGCTTTGCCGACGTCCAGATCAGCAACGACGGCTCCGTGGCCGACACCGTTGCCGCACTTCGGAGGTATCTCAAATGAAGCTGCTTATCATCAACGGGCCAAACCTCAATCTGCTCGGCCTGCGCGAGCCGGCCATCTACGGCACACAGACCTACGCCACCCTGCTGGCAAAAATTCAGTCCTTCTGTGACGACGCCGGCATTGAAGTCGCCTTCTTCCAGTCCAACCACGAGGGCGCGATTGTCGACGCCATTCAGTCCGCCTACGGCGTGCAGGACGGCATCGTCATCAATCCCGCCGCCTACACCCACACGAGCGTTGCCATCCTCGACGCGCTCAAGGCCGTGGCCATCCCCGCCGTCGAAGTGCATATCTCCGATGTCGACAGCCGCGAGCCCTTCCGCCAGATCTCCTACGTCGGCATGGCCTGCGTCAAGACCTACAAGGGTCTCGGCTTCAACGGCTATCTCGAAGCCATCCGCTTCCTGCAATCCTACCTCCCTCAGGCATAACAAATCCGCCCCGGACACAGGCGTGTCCGGGGCGGATTACGTAAACGCGCGCATACGGTGTCGCTCCGTACGCGCACTTTGTCTGTTCCGGTAGCCGATGCTTCAATCGGTAAGCGTAATCGGCGAGAGATTTTGGTATAAACGAGAATTTGAAAAACGCAGAAATACTGTATGTATTTCGAGCTTTTCAAACCGCAGGATTGGCGGAATAGATCCGCTGAAGCGCGCAGCCGTAATTGTGCGGTGTTGCCCTCTATCCAATTTCGCGCCGCCCCTCCAGTGCCCGCACCAGCGTCACCTCGTCGGCGTATTCAAGCTGACTGCCCACCGGAATGCCGTAGGCCAGTCGCGTCACGCGCAGTCCCATCGGCCGCAGCAGACGCGAAAGATACATCGCCGTGGCCTCGCCCTCGGTGTCCGGGTTCGTCGCCATAATGACCTCCTCCACGCCGCCCTGCGCAATGCGCGCCAGCAGCTCCCGGATTTTCAGATCATCCGGTCCCACATGGTTCAGCGGCGAAATCACGCCGTGCAGCACATGGTACACGCCGTCATATTCGCGCGCGCGCTCCATCGCAATCACGTCCTTCGGCTCTGCCACCACGCAGATGATGCTGTGGTCGCGCTCCGGGTCGGCGCAGATCGCGCACGTCTCCTGATCGGTCAGATTTTGGCACACCGGGCAGGGATGAATGCTGCGCCGCGCGTCGACAATCGCCTGCGCAAACACCTCCGCTCCCTCCTCCGGCATCTCCAGCACATGGAACGCAAGCCGCTGCGCCGACTTCATGCCCACGCCCGGCAGCCGTGCAAACTGCTCTGTCAGCCGCTCCAATGCGGCGGGAAACGCGCGCATCAGAGCAGCCCGCCGAGGTTCAATCCGCCGGTCAGCTTCGACATATTCGCCGCCTGCTCTGCATCGGCCTTGCGCAGCGCCTCGTTCGCCGCTGCGACGACCATATCCTGCAGCATTTCCACATCGTCCGGATCGACGGCCTCCGGGTCAATCGCAATCCGCAGCAGCTCATGCTTGCCGTTGGCAACCGCCGTCACCACGCCGCCGCCCGCAGTCGCCTCATATTCCTTGCTCTCCATCTCCTGCTGCATCTTCAGAAGATCCTGCTGCATCTTCTGCGCCTGCTTCATCATCTGCATCTGATTCATGCCGCCCATCATGGGCATACCGCCGCGATAACCGCCCTTAGCCATCTCTGTTTTCTCCTTTATTGAATCTTAAAAATATCCGAATGCTCTTTTCCGAACGCTACCAGCCGCGCCAGCGGATCCTCCCCGCCGCTGCTGATCTGCGTCTTGAGCACAAATCGCACCTGCACCGGCCTGCCGAGCACCGCCGCGGCCTTGTCGCGCACAAGCTGCTCAATCGCCGGTTTTTTCACCATTCCGAGCACAAACTCGCTCTCCGCCGCCAGCAGCAGCGTATCCCCCTGGAGCACAGCCTGCATTGGCCCGTCCGGGTTGAAAAATCCTCGCTCGCGGACATTCAGCTCCGCCTGAACCTGCCGCGCCAGCTCCGGCCAGAAGCCAACCGGCTCTGCCGGCTTCTCCTGCTTCGCGTTCGGCGCGTCCTCCGGCGCTGCCATCACCGGCGCCCCCGCAAACGGGTCGTCCGCATCATCCGGGAACGGCGGCCGCTCCTCGTCGTCCGCATCGACCGGCTTCGCCGCGGCCTGCTTGGGAACGAGCGCCCCGCTCGCAAGCTGTTGTTCCAGCTTGGAAAGCCGCGCACTTATCGTCTGCAAATCGAGCGTCAGCTTCGGCTCGCAGAGCTGCATCAGACAAAGCTCCATCGCAATCCGCGTATCCGCGTTTTTCGTAAAGCCGCGCCGCGTCTCCTGAAGCAGCTTCAGCATCCGCAGCAGCTCCCCCGGCGCAAATTTTCCACGCAGCTCCATCGCCTGCTTCTCCGTCGCAATCCCCGACAGCATCGCAAGTCCGCTCTTTGGTGCCGTTTGCAGCACCAGCAGATCGCGGCATAGCGCACTCATCTCGTCGAGCAGCGCCCCGGCGTCCATCCCCTCCGCATACAGTCCGCCAAACAGCGCCAGCGCCGCCGACGCGTTCTTGTCCGCAATCGCCTGCATCAGCTCCGCTGTCCGCTTCTCTCCGGCCAGTCCGAGCGCCTTGCAGACACTCTCGCTTGTAATCGCGCCGCCCCCCGCCGAAGCGCACTGGTCGAGCAGGCTCACGCCGTCGCGCAGCGCGCCGTCCGCCAGCCGCGCCAGCAGCTTGATCGCCTCCGGCTCAACCTCAATGCCCTCCTGATAGGCGATGTAGTTCAGCCGCGCGGCAATATCCTCCGGCAGCAGCCGCCGGAACGAAAACCGCTGACAGCGCGAGAGAATCGTCGCCGGAACCTTGTGCAGCTCCGTCGTGGCAAGAATGAACAGCAGATGCTCCGGCGGCTCCTCAATGATCTTCAGCAGCGCGTTAAACGCCGCCGTTGACAGCATATGCACCTCGTCGATGATATACACGCGCATCCGTACCTCGGCCGGCGTGTAGATCGCATCGTCGCGCAGCACGCGCACCGAGTCGACGCCGTTGTTCGACGCCGCATCGATTTCCAGCACATCCGTGCAGCTTCCCGCATCAATCGCCCGGCAAGCCGGGCAGACGTTGCAGGGGTTGCCGTCCTGTAAGTTCTCGCAGTTGACCGCCTTGGCCAAAATCTTGGCGCAGGAAGTCTTGCCGGTGCCGCGCGTGCCGGTGAACAGATACGCATGGCTGAGCTTCCCCGTCTCAAGCTGGTTGCGGAGCGTGTCCGTCACGCCCTTCTGCCCCACGACGTCCGAAAACGTCTGCGGCCGGTACTTGCGGTATAACGCCTGATACATGGCGGCACCTCCTTTGCGCATTTGGATGTATTATACACGATTTTGCTCCAAAAGAAAAGCGCTTCCGCGCTTTTTCTTTTTCGCCGCCTGTGCAGCCGCAAACGAGCGCCAGATCGTTTTTTCCGCTTGTGTTTTTTTCAAAAATCGTTTATAATACTTTGTACGTTTGCTAGCGTCAGAAGGAGGTTGAATTTATGATCCGTATGAAAACTGAGCACGGCGCGATTACCGTTGACAACGCCGTCTATACCAATATTGCCGGTTACGCCGCAACAAACTGCTTTGGCGTAAAGGGCATGGCCGTTCGCTCGATGACCGACGGACTGGTGCACCTGCTGCGGCGCGAAGCCATGGGCAAGGGCGTCAAGGTCACGTTCCACGAGGAAGGCCAGATCTCGATCGACCTGCACATTATGATGGACAGGGGCGTCAATATCAGCGCCATCTGCACATCGATTATTCAGGAAGTCCGCTATTTCGTCACGAAGTCCACCGGCACCGAGGTGCGTGCCGTCAATGTCTTTGTCGACTCCATTATCATCGATTAAGCCGCGGACAGTTGTCCGCCATCATCACGGAGGTGTTTCCCTTGAGACAAACATTTGACGGTGCGGCGTTTGGGCGCATGATCTGCTCCGCCGCAGCTTCGATCGATCTCAAAAAACAGAAAATCAATGAATTGAACGTTTTCCCGGTTCCCGACGGCGATACCGGCACAAATATGGGTATGACGCTCTCCGCCGCAGCGGCGGAGCTTTCCCGCAAACAGAATGTCACGCTGAGCAAGGCGGCCGACCTTACAGCGTCCGCGCTGCTGCGCGGCGCGCGCGGCAACTCCGGCGTCATCCTCTCGCTGCTGTTCCGCGGCTTCTCCAAAGCCTTCAAGGGCATGGACGAAGCCAATGGCCGCGACTTTGCCAACGCGCTGACCACAGGCGTTGAAGCTGCCTACAAAGCTGTGATGAAGCCCGCCGAGGGCACCATTCTGACGGTCTCCCGCCTGACGGCCGACGCCGCGCGTGACCTTGCCGAGGAGGACTGCGGCATCGAGTCCGTCCTCTCCGCCGCCATCCCGGTGGCAAAAACAGCGTTGGCGAACACCGTCAATCAAAACCCGGTGCTTAAAAAAGCCGGTGTCGTCGACGCGGGTGGCATGGGGTTCGTCGTCATCCTTGAAGGGATGCTCAGCAGTCTGCAAGGCCATGACATCGTCTCCGACGCGTCCGGCGCAGCCAACGAGCAGGCCGATTTCACGGAATTTGATTCCGAAGACATCACATTTGCGTTCGACACTGTGTTCATCGTCCGCAAATCCGCACCCGACATTTCGCTTGAGCCGCTGCGCGCCTATCTCGACGGCATCGGCGACAGCCTTGTCATCGGCGAAGATGACGAAGCGTTCAAAGTCCATGTCCATACGAATATCCCCGGCGATGCCCTCAGCGAAGCGCAGAAATACGGCACGCTGGAGCTTGCCAAAATTGAAAATATGCGGATGCAGCACGACGATCTCGCTGCCGGTCGCAAGGCTCGCTCGACAGACGATCTCGATGCCATTGAGCAGGAGCTAGAAGCCGCCCCCGCAGCGCCGTCCGCACCGGAAAAGCGTTACGGATTTGTCGCTGTGTGCGCAGGCGAGGGTCTGGCCAGTGTGTTCACCGATCTCGGTGCCGACCAGATCATCGAGGGCGGCCAGACCATGAACCCCTCGACCGAGGACATCCTCAGTGCCGTGGAGAAAACATCGGCCGAAATCGTTTTCGTCCTGCCGAACAACAAGAACATCATTCTCGCTGCGCAGGCCGCGGCCGAGCTGTCCGAAAAAGAGGTCATTGTCATCGAGAGCAAGACCGTCCCGCAGGGCATCACGGCGCTGCTGAATTTTGATGCCGAGATGGACGTGCAGGACAATGTCACGGCCATGACGGCCAGTCTCTCCACGGTCACAACCATGCAGGTCACCTATGCCGCGCGCAACTCCGACTTCGACGGCCACGACATCCATGAAGGCGACTATCTCGGTCTCTGCGACGGCGCGCTGCTGGCTACAACGCCCGATCTGAACGCACTGCTGACGACGCTGGCCGAGAAGATCGGGGCGGAGGATCACGCGTTTATCAACATTTTCTACGGCTGTGACATCTCCGAATCCGATGCCGAGGCTGCGCAGGCCATCTTTGCCGCGCACGCGCCGGATGCCGAGATCAACCTCCTCTCCGGCGGCCAACCAATCTATTACTACCTCATCTCCGCCGAATAAAAACCCGAGGGCCGACAATGTCGGCTCTCGTTCGTTTTTTGCCGCACCCCTTGTGTAACCGCTGAATCAATCGTCTGCGGTGATCGGCGGATCTTTTGTCCCAACTGTGCAGTTTGAAAAACTTGAAAGACATCCAGTATTCCTGCGTTTTTCAAACTTTCATTTGTGCCAAAATCTCTCGTCGATCACTCTTGTCAATTGAATCATCGGTTACTTTAGAAAGAAAAGAACGGGTTCAATCTGCCAAGAAAAGAAAGAGGGCATGGTGCCAACCGTAGTCCAAAAAATTTCTCAAAAAATCTCAGCCTTCCTCTGTCCGTAGCACCAGTCCCTATCCCGCGAAAGGTCTCTGCGCTCTGCTCGCGCCTTTCGGAATCACCTGCAACACGATTCTTACACTGCACCCGTAGGGGCGGACGACTCTGTCCGCCCGGCGGTAGGTAAGAATGGTTTAACAGAAATCTGCGGCAAAATCGTAGCGCGGTAAGGGCGGACAGAGTCGTCCGCCCCTACATGAGCAGCAGCCTTCTTCTGACGACGCGGCGATTCTTTTCTTTCTCCGAAAAGAGGCGAAAAGAATCGGGGCGCAAACACTTTTGGCGACCCAAAAAGGAACTGCCGTCCGTTCTCGTTTCTCTGCATCGAGAAAAACGTATTGGCGCGCAAAATCAACCCCGCCGTGGTTCGCTTCAGAACCACGGCGGGGTTTCCTGTTATTCCCCGCTTTCCGGGTCATAATAATAGTTGTATTCCTCCGTATTGTCCACCGTCCCCTGCGTGAGCGTCTCCTCCGGCCGCTCATCCAGCGTCAGTGTCACCTCCAGCTCCGCACCGGAGCGGAGCAGCTTAATCGTCACCGTGTCGCCCGCACGCGCCTTGTTCATCGCGGAGACGAGCTGCGTGTAGCTCTTGACCGTCGTCCCATTGAACGCCAGAATGATGTCCCGCACCTGAATGCCGGCCTTCTCTGCGCAGCTCCCGGCAACAACCGTCTGCACAATCGGCCCCACCGGCAGTCCGTAGGTCTCCGCTGTCGTGCTGTCGAGATCCTTCAGCGTGATGCCAAGGTAGGCGCGCCCGCGCACAAAGCCGTATTCCTGAAGATCGTAGACCACGCGCAGCGCGTCGTTGATCGGAATGGCAAAGCCGACGCCCTCGATCGATGCGCCCGATCCCGTGACGCCGGAGTATTTCGCGCTTGTAATGCCGATCACATTGCCGTTCATGTCAAACAGCGGTCCGCCGGAGTTGCCCGCGTTGATGGCCGCGTCGGTCTGGAACATATTGATCGGCTTTCCGCTGATGTTGATCTCGCGCGGCAGCGCGCTGACATAGCCGCCGGTCATCGTAAACGTCAGCTCTCCGAGCGGATTGCCAATGGCAATGCAGCTCTCGCCAACCGCGATCTTGTCCGAATCGCCGACCGCCACGTGCGAAAGTCCCTCCGCCTCAATCTTCAGCAACGCAACATCGCTCAGCGCATCCCCGCCGATCACCGCCGCAGGATAGGAGCTTCCGTCATGCAGCTTCACAGACAGCGTTCCGCTTGCTTCCACAACATGGTTGTTCGTCACAACATAGCCGTCCTCCGTCAGCACGAAGCCGCTGCCCACCACCGCCGATGCCGTAGACTGTCCAAACACATTTGTCGTCTCCGTTGTGGCAATGCCGCACACCGCATCCACATTCATCGCGTAGGCCTGCTGCGCCGAGAGCGTTTTGTCCCCCTCATAGCTCGTCAAGCTCTCCGGCAGCGGGGTGTTTTCTCGGCGGTAAGGCTCCGTCTGCTCCGGTTTTGCGGTTGGCTTCTCCGTGTTCTCTGAAGCCGTGTCCTGCGCATTCGCACCGTTTCTCTGCTCCAGCGACGTAATTGCGCGCCGCAGCAAACTCCGCCCCAGCGTCGCCACCAGCGCCACAGCCAGCATCAGCGCCGTAATTTTCAGCCAGATGCGCCGCTTTTTCTTCGGCGTCTCCGTCTGCCGCTCCTCCGGTTCTCCCGGTGCCTGCGCCGTTTCACCTGAATCCGCTGAAACCGGCTGCTCCTCCATCGGCTCTACCGAAAACTGCTGTTCTTTTTGTTCGTCCATTTTGTTCTCTCCCCCGGAATTATTCGTCCTGCACCGCATCCCCGCCGCCGACATCCGCGCCGAGGTCACAGGTATAAACCCACTCAATTACGTCGCCGTCCTGTACCTGATAGCTGCTGCACCCATAGTTCGGGAACCAGCCGTTCACCCGGTACATCCACCCGGACAGCGCCCCCGCGTCAAATTCATACAAATTTCCAATGCCTTCAATATATGCCGTCTCATAAACCGGCGACTGACTGAATTCCATCTGGATCTTCTGCTCGCGCGTCACACGCTGGAGCACGTCGAACACGCTCTCGCCCTCCGAAAACGCCACCTCCTGCTCCGGCAGAATCCATCCGTCCTCCGGAATCAGATCGCGCTTCTCAGCGCTGCACGCCGCAGGGTCAGCCGCAAGCACCGCACAGGAGATTGAAATTTTACACCTCCCCGCCGCATCGCTCTGCCGCTGTGTGCCGCAGGCCGACAGCAAAATCATTGCGGCTAGCAAACTGAAAATCTTCCACCATTTTTTCATATTGTCATCCCCGAAGCATTCTATCCTTTATAATTTCACACATTTGACAATTTACAATACCGGATTGACCGCAAAAAGTCAACCCTTAACGCCTTGCTCATAAAACGTTCACAAAACGTTCCTGAATTTTTTCAGCATCACTTCAGTATTTTGCGGTACACTGTACTCAGAAATTGAAACACACATCCGAAAGGAGTCCTTTATATGTACGAACCTTATGAAAATGAACATCGCCCGGTTGAAAACCGGCAGTCCTATTCCTACAACTTTACCCCGGACCCCGGCAGCCAATCTCCGCAGCCGCATTCCCCGGAAAAAAAGCACCGCAGCGCAAGCAAAACCGTTGCCCTGCTTCTGGCCTGCGCGCTGGTTGGCGGCGCAGCCGGCGCCGGCGGCTCGCTGCTGACCGCAAATGCCGCAAAGCAGTCCGCGTCGCAGTCCGAAGCGGCAAGCTCCTCCAACACCACCATTTATGAAGGTCAGCGCGAAACCGAAGCCATTTCTGTGGCACACGTCAACACCGGCAAGGAGCTGACCGCCGCGGAAGTCTACGCGCAGAACGTCAACTCGACTGTCGGCATTACGACTTCGATCACCACAAACTACTGGGGGTATCAAACCCAGTCCGCAGCAGCCGGTTCCGGCTTCATCCTGACGGCTGACGGCTACATCCTGACCAACTACCATGTGGTTGAGGATTCCACCTCCATCACTGTCGCCCTCTACGACGGCAGCACCTATGATGCAACGTTAATCGGCTACGATGAGAGCAACGACATCGCCGTGCTGAAAATCGACGCCGAAGGCTTGCAGCCGGTTGTGCTCGGCAGCTCTGACGATCTGAACGTCGGCGATCAGGTTGTCGCCATCGGCAACCCGCTCGGCGAGCTGACATTCTCGCTGACGAGCGGCATGGTCAGTGCGCTCAACCGCGAGGTCACGTTCTCGAACGGCCTGCGCATGAGCCTGATTCAAACCGACGCGGCCATCAACTCCGGCAACTCCGGCGGCGCGCTGTTTAATATGTACGGCGAGGTCGTCGGCATCACAAATGCGAAGTACGGCTCGAGTTCAAGCTCCAGCACCGCATCGATCGATAACATCGGCTTTGCCATTCCGATCAACGACGTACGCAGCATCGTAGAGAGTATCATTGAAAACGGCTATATTGTCAAACCGTATGTCGGCGTCAGCGTGACGAACGTCAGCAGTGAAAGCCAGCAGCTCGGCCTTCCGCAGGGTGCAGCCGTGGCGGAAGTTGTTGCGGATAGTCCTGCGGAGACTGCGGGTTTGAAGGTCAACGACATCATCACTGCGGTCAATGGCGATGCCATCTCCGGCAGCAGCGCCCTGGTCGACTATGTCGGCAACTGCGCCGTCGGCGACGAACTGACGCTCTCCGTCTACCGGCAGGGCGAGACGCTCGAGCTGAAACTGACTGTCGGTCAAAAGACGCAGGACGCGCTGCCGCAGAACACCGACAGCCAGTCCGCACAGAACGAACAGAGCCAGCAAAGCCAGCAGAACGAGCAGTATAATTACTACTATGGCCAGAACGGTCAAAACAGCCAGAATGGTCAGAGCGGCTTCCCTTTCAATTTCTTCAACTGAATTCCTGCACACAGCGCAAAGACCCCGGCGGATGTTTGAACCGCCGGGGTCTTTGTCGTTTCTCACCATTTGGCTGCTGCGGGTCTTACCGCGGCTCCGGCACTCCATCATAGTCCCGCTCTGCCGTCTGCCAGCGGACGCGATCCTCCTCTCCAATTGTCCGCAGCACGCGGCACGGATTCCCGGCTGCAACCACGCCTGCCGGAATATTCCGCGTCACCACGGAACCGGAGCCGATCACCGTCCCGCTGCCGATGGTCACGCCTGGATTCACCGTCACATTGGCGCCCAACCATACGTCGTCGCCAATCGTAATCGGTTTTCCGTATTCCAGTCCCCGGCTTCGTACCGCCGCATCAATCGGATGTGCCGCAGTACAAATGCAGACGCGCGGGCCAAACATCACGCGATCTCCGATTGTAACCGGTGCAACATCGAGAATCAGGCAATCGTAATTTGCATAAAAGTCCGTACCCACCGTCACATTGCTGCCATAATCCACACGAAACGGTAGTTCGATCCAAATCCGCGCGCCCGCGCTGCCCAGCAGCGCACGCAGCAGTTCCTCCCGCCGTGCTGTTTCATCCTCCGTTGTTGCATTATACTTCCGTGTCAGCATTTTTGCGCGGCGGCGCGCTGCCGTCAGCTCCTCGTCTCCGGCAAAATACAGCGCCCCGGCAAGCATCCGTTCCTGTTCTTTCATCGCATCCTCCGAAAAAATGCCGCGCCCGATCGAGTCGGGCGCGGCTTCATTTTTTGATCTGATTTACCGTTTTTCGCCGCGCAGTCTTATTCCATCACGCAGAACCCGTTTTCACCCAAAATCACGGAGTCCGGCGTATAGGCGCGCAGATTGCCGCCAAACAGCAGCCGGCCGGAATGGTGCACCGTCCACGGCTCACGCGACGCATTGGTAAAGGCCATCGCCGTATTCTCACCGAATTGGCGAAGGAACTGTACGCGCCCCTCTGCCGCCGTGATGACCTCAATCCGTCCCTTCTTCAGCGCCGGCGTCTCGCGTTTGAGCTTGGCCAGCATCCGGTAGAACGCCTGCAAGCCGGTATCCTCCGCGCCCCAAGGATAGAACATCCGGTTAAACGGGTCGCGGTAGCCGGTCATTCCCGCCTCATCTCCATAGTAGATGCAGGGTGCGCCGGGCAGCGTAAACTGCAAAAAGGCCGCGAGCTTCAGCAGCTCCTTCCCCCACGCGAGCTGCTCGGGCGAGAACTGCCGCCGCGCCAGCTCATCGCGGCTTCCATCGCGCGGGTCGAGCAGCGCGTTGATTGCGCGCGGCGTATCGTGCGTGGAGAGCAGATTCATACAGGCGTTAGCCACGTGCGGCGGATAGTTTTCCGCCAGCGTCATCACCTGCTGACCAAACTCTGCACCGTCGTTTTCCCGGCGAACATAGCGGAAGATTGCTTTTTGCAGCGGATAGTTCATCACACCGTCAAGCTCGTTGTCGACAAAATAGCGGCGGCGCTTGTCGTAGGCGATCTTGTTCGACGCGTCCTCCCAGACCTCACCGATCAAAATGGCCGACGGCTTGACCTGCCGGATTCTCCGGCGCAGCCGCAGAACAAACTCGTCCGGCAGCTCATCCACCACATCCAGCCGCCATCCGTCCGCGCCGGCCATCAGCCAGCGCACGGCAATGGAATAAGCGTCGTCGATCATGTAGTTTAAGAAATCCGGGTCCGTCTTGTTGATGCACGGCAGCGTCGTAATCCCCCACCAGCTTGTATACCGGTCAGGATAGTGCTGGAACTGGAACCAATTGCGGTACTTGGACTTCGGGTCGGAGACCGCCTGCTGGAAATATGGACTGCGGCTGCCCACATGGGAAAACACACCGTCGAGGATAATCTTCATCCCGCGCTCATGCGCCTCATTGCACAGCGCACGGAAATCGCCCTCGTTGCCGAGCATCGGGTCGATCCGCGCATAGTCGTAGGTGTCATAGCGGTGCGTCGACCACGCCATGAAGATCGGGTTCAGATAAAGCACCTCAACGCCAAGCTCCTGCAAATAGGGCAGCTTGGCACGGATGCCCGCAAGGTTGCCGCCGTAGAAGTCGGTATTCGTGACCTCGCCGCGCTCATTCGGCTGCCACACCGGCACATCGCGCAGATTTTCATGCACCCAGTAGGGCTGCAGCTTCTCGTGCAGGTCGCACTGTCCTTCCTTGGCAAACCGGTCGGGGAAAATCTGATACATGACCGCCCCTTCCAGCGCCTCCGGCACCGCAAATTCCTGTGCCGCAACGCTGACCTGCCACAGGTCGCCTTGCTCCATGTTTGTGTCGTCCCCCTGCTTGAGCAGGCGGAACGATTCGTTCTTTGTCGTAATCTGAAAATAGTAGAAATAGAGATCCGGGTCATCCAGCGCGAAGGACACGCTCCACGTCTCATAGAGCTCTGTCACGCCGGTTTTCACCATGGGCACGTTCAAAAACGGCTTCGTGTCCTCGCTGAGCAGCCGGAGCTCGACGTGCGTCGTCTGACAGGAACACGGAATCTGAATGCGCATTGTGCACGTTTCGCCGGGTGTGAGCGTGCCAAATGGGGTTTTAAACTGAGATAATTTGCTGTTATACAGGATTCGCATACGTCTTGGGTCACCTCAGGCTCTCATAGAGCCGCATATAGTCCTGTGCGGGTTGATCCCAACTGGAATCGATCCGCATATCGTTTTCTGCCAGTGTGCCGAACTGCTCCGGCGCGTCGTAGTAGAGCGCGAGCGCCCGGTCGATCGACGCCAAAAAGTCGTCCGCGTTGTAGCTCTGGAACGTAAAGCCGCGGCCGGAGCCGTCGGTCGGGTCATACGGTGTCACGGTGTCGCGCAGTCCACCCGTCGCGTTGACCACCGGCACCGCTCCGTAGCGCATGGCGATGAGCTGCGACAGGCCGCAAGGCTCCGCCTTCGACGGCATCAGATAGAGATCCGCCGCCGCATAGGCCAGATCGGCCAACTCAGCGTCGAACACCAGATGTGCTGCCACCTGCTGCGGAAAGCGGTATTGCAATCCGGACAGGAACCACTCATACTTCTCCTCGCCGGTGCCGAGCACCGCAAGCTGCACGCGCCGCTGCAAAAGCCGCTCGGCAATGTAGCAGAGCAGGTCGATGCCCTTATGTCCTGCAAGGCGCGTCACCATAACGAGCAGTGCCGTATCGCGATCCTCCGGCAGGCCAAGCCGCTGCTGAAGCGCCAGCTTGTTCGCCGCTTTCCCTTCCCGCATTGTCGTGACATCGTAGTGCTGCGCCAGATTCGCATTCGTCGCCGGGTCAAACAGCTTCATGTTGATGCCGTTGACAATCCCGGTGAAATCGCTGCCGCGCGATGCAATCACGTTGGCCAGGCCGTGCGCATAATAGGGATAGTGCAGCTCCTCGGCGTAGGTCTCGGAGACCGTCCCGACCCTATCAGCCGTGACAATTCCCGCCTTGAGGAAATTGCTGCAATCGTCAAAGCGCAGAATTTCATCGCACTGGGGCGGCGCGCCGAGCACTTCGCGGTTGAAGTCCAGGCCGCACTTGCCCTGATACTCAATGTTGTGGATCGTCAGAACGCTCCGTGTCTCCGGGAACGCCGCGCGGTACTGCTCCCGCAGGAGCATCGGCACCAGCGCCGTCTGCCAGTCGTGGCAGTGGATGATGTCTGGCTGCATCTGGAGATAGCACATCGCTTCCAGGCAGGCGCGCGAGAAATACGCAAAGCGCTCGCCGTCATCCGGATAGCCGTAGGCCGACGGACGGTTAAAATACTGTTCGTTGTCAATAAAATAGATCTGGAGCTTCTTCCGCCGGGTTTTCAGGCGGAACAGGCCCACATACTCTCTCCGCCACGCAAGCTGCACGTCGAAATATCCCAAAAACTCCATTTTCCACTGGCCGGAGTATTTCACGCGGCTGTAATACGGCAGAAAGACATTGACCTCCGTTTTCGGCAGGCGGGAGAGCGCCTCCGGAAGCGCCTGCGCAACGTCGCCCAGGCCGCCGGTCTTGCAGAACGGCGCGGCCTCCGACGCCAAAAATGCTAATTTCATACGATCGCCCCTTTGTTAATGATGAGCGGATGATCCGGTGCGCCGAGTAGGCGGACACCCGGGCGGATCGTCACGTTTTT
>CAKUJA010000008.1 GCA_934661135.1 uncultured Oscillospiraceae bacterium | reverse complement strand
ATAAGTTTGAAAAACTGCTTGATTGAACGCGAAGGGGGCGCTTTGCCCCCTTCACACTTCCCCTGCGACTCTGTCGCGAAACTGCATTTCATCGTTTTTTGACAGTCTTAAGCAAACCCACCGGCTTGGCCGGTGGGTTTGCTTTCCTTTGGTATATCAAAAATGATATTCTAAATAATGACTTTTATATCGATAAATTGTTATCTGATAAAAATTCGATTTTCTCGAAGAAACGAAGAAAAGACTTGATTTTTACGAAAAATATGTTATGCTACAAATGGGATGAAGAACACAGAAAATAGTATATCACAGACAGGTAGGGGAGAGCAGACGATGCGGAGCAGACGAAAAACAGCGGTTTGCGGCTTGGCACTGCTCTCGCTTTTTATCCTTTGCGGCTGCGGCACGCAGCGGCAGACGAGCGAATGGTTTGCGATGGATACGGTTATCACCGCAGCGGCTTCCTGCGGCAAGGATGCGCTGAATGCGGCAGAGACAGAGACATACCGCATTGACGCGCTGCTCGCGGCGCAGAAGGAATCCAGCGAGATTGCGGCAGTGAACAATGGCGCGCGGACGGTCTCGGAGGAGACGGCGGCGCTGGTGCGGCGGGCGCTGGAGATCGCGCAGGAAACGGACGGCGCGTATGACCCGACCGTCTACCCGCTGATGCAGGCCTGGGGATTCCCGGACGGGAACTACCGCGTGCCGGAGCGGGCGGAGCTGGAGCGGCTGCTGGGCAGAACCGGCTGGGAGAACGTGCGCGTGGACGGCACGGCGGTGACGCTGCCGGAGGGATATGCGCTCGACCTTGGCGGGATCGGCAAGGGATATGCCGCCGGCCGGTGCAAGGAGCTTCTGCGGGCGTGCGGCGTGACGTCGGCGCTGCTGAACCTCGGCGGAAACGTGTCGGCGCTCGGCGCAAAGCCGGACGGTACGGCATGGACGGTCGCCATCCAGAACCCGGAAGGGGACGGATATTTGGCGACAGTGGAAATTACGGATCAGTGCGTGGTGACGTCCGGCGGGTACCAGCGGTACTTTGAACAGGACGGCGAGACGTATTGGCATATTTTAGACCCGGAGACCGGAGAACCGGCGCGGAGCGGGATGCAGTCGGTGACGATCGTCTCCGACGACGACACGTTGGCCGACGCGCTGAGCACGGCGCTGTTTGTCATGGGGCCGGAGAGAGCCGCGGACTTCTGGCGGGCACACCGGATGGAATTTGACGCGGTGTGGCTGACGGAGGACGGAACGCTGGCCGTGACGGAAGGATTGAATCTTCGGACGGAACGGGCGTATGAGGTGATCCGGTGAGGACAAGAGGCTGGATTTTGATTTTTGCGGGATTGGCGCTGCTGCTGGGCGCGGTATGGCTGCTGCTGCCGCGGCAGAGCGGACTGGTGGGCATCTACCGGGACGGGACGCTGGTGGAAACGGTCGACTTGCAGACCGACCGCGTGATTGCGCTGGACGGCGCTGCGGGCGGCTGCACGGCGCGGGTGCAGGACGGCAAAATCTATATGGAGACGGCGAGCTGCCCGGATCAGGTGTGCGTGAAGCACGGCGCGCTGCGCGAGGGCGGAACGCCGATCGTCTGTCTGCCGAACCGGATTACAATTGACTGGCTGGAAACGGCGGACGGCGGCGCGGACGCCGTGACCGGGTAGGAGGCGGCGATGCACGAGAGAGTACGGAAGCTGACGCTGACCGGTATTTTGACGGCTGCGGCGCTGGTGACGTTTGTGATTGAGCTGCAACTGCCGCCGCTGACCGGGATTCCTGGGATTAAGCCTGGTCTGGCGAATATTTTTACGCTGTTTGCGCTCTGCTGGCTCGGGCGCGGCTGGGCGTTTGCGCTGCTGGCGGCGCGCGTGGTGCTCGGCTGCGTGGTGACCGGGCGGATGATGGCGCTCGGATACAGCCTGGCCGGAGGACTGCTGGCGTTTGCCGTGATGACGGCGTTGCTGCGGGTGATTCCGGAGCGGCAGCTCTGGGTGGTCAGTATTTTCGGAGCGATGGCGCACAATTTGGGACAGATGCTCGTGGCGAGAGTCGTCGCGGGCATCGGAGCGATCTGGTATTATCTGCCGGTGCTGCTGCTTGCAGCGATTGCAACCGGCTTGCTGACAGGACTTTGCGCGCAGCTTGTGCTGAAGCGGCTGCGCGGAGCGCTGCGGGAGAAGAAAAAGGAGGAGTCCAATTGAAGGATCTGCATGGAATTCACATTCCGGGACACAAGAACACCTCGGCGATGAAGGCGACAAAGCTGCCGCTGCCGGAGTCGGTTGTGATCCCGATGGCGATGCACATCGGCGCGCCGGCGAAGCCGGTGGTAAAGGCCGGCGACCACGTGAAAACCGGCCAGCTCATCGGCGAGGCGGGCGGCTTTGTGTCCGCGCCGATCTATGCGAGCATTTCCGGTACGGTGAAGAAAATCGGCGATATGACGAACGCGATGGGGCGCTCGATGCAGTATGTCGAGATCGAATCCGACGGACTGGACGAGCGCTGGGAGGGCTTGCAGCCGCCAAAGCTCGAGACGATGCAGGACTTCCTCGACGCGGTACGCGCGAGCGGTCTGGTCGGCCTTGGCGGCGCGGGATTCCCGACGGTTGTGAAGCTGACGGTGAAGAATCTGGATCAGATCAAATGCGTTATCATCAACTGCGCCGAGTGTGAGCCGTATGTGACGAGCGACACGCGCGCGATGCTGGACTATGATTTTGATGTCATCGGCGGCTGCCGGCTGCTGCAAAGGTTTTTACACGTGCCGAAGATCGTGTTCGGCATCGAGGAGAACAAGCCGGAGTGCATCCGGCACTATCGGGCGCTTGTGGAGCAGGAGGAGAACATGGAGGTCTGTCCGCTGCCGGCGATCTATCCGCAGGGCGGCGAGAAGATTCTCATTTACCATGTGATGCACAAGGTCGTTGAGGAAGGAAAGCTGCCGCTGGACGCGGGCGCGATTGTGCTCAACTGCACGACGATCTCGTCGATTGCGCGCTATTGCCGGACGGGACTGCCGCTGGTGAAAAAGTGCGTGACGGTGGACGGCTCGGCGGTGCGCGTGCCGAAGAATGTGCTCGTGCCGATCGGGATGCGGATGCGCGATGTGTTTGAAGCGTGCGGCGGCTTCAAGGAGGAGCCGGGCAAGGTGCTCTACGGCGGCACGATGATGGGCATTGCGGTGCCCGATCTCGAGCAGCCGATTTTGAAGAACACGAATGCCATTCTAGCGCTGACGAAGAAGGACGCAAAGCTGCCGGAACCGACGGCCTGCATCCGCTGCGGCCGGTGCGTGGCGCACTGCCCGGCGAATTTGATGCCGCTTGAGCTGGAGAGCGCCTACAAGCGCGGCGACGTGGAGCGGCTGGCGGAGCTGAAGGTCAACCTCTGTATGGAGTGCGGCTGCTGCTCGCACGGATGTCCGGCGAACCGGCCGCTTGTGCAGACGAATAAGCTGGCCAAGGCGCAGGTCGTGGCATGGAAGGCTGCGAAGAAGGCGGCCGAGGACGCGAGAAAGGCTGCGGTCGAGGCGAAGAAGGAGGCGGCGAAATGAGCCAGATTGTATCGGTTTCCCCACACTGCCATGCGAAGATCTCAACGCAGGCGATTATGCGGGATGTCTTGATTGCGCTCTGTCCGGCGCTGATTGCGGGCGTGATCAACTTCGGCTGGCGCGCGCTGCTGGTGACGGCGGTATGCGCGGCGGCGTGCGTATTCTTCGAGTGGGGCTTTGAGAAGCTCTGCGGCAAGATGAGCACGATCTCCGACCTTTCGGCGGCAGTCAGCGGTGTGCTGCTGGCGTACAACCTGCCGGTATCCATCCCGCTGTGGCAGGCCGTATTCGGCGCGCTGGTGGCAATGGTGGCCGTCAAGGGACTGTTCGGCGGCCTCGGCAAGAACTTCGCAAACCCGGCGATTGTGGCGAGAATTGTGCTGTTCCTCGCGTTTTCCAGCTCGATGACCGCGTGGGTCTATCCGGACGCGGTGTCGAGCGCGACGCCGCTGGCGATGCTGGCAAAGGGCGAGAGCGTCGACTATCTGACGCTGCTGCTCGGCCGCCACGGAGGATGCATCGGCGAGACGTGTGCGCTGGCGCTGCTGCTCGGCTTTGCGTATCTGCTGGTGCGGCGCGTGATTACATGGCAGGCTCCGGTCTGCTTCGTGGGGACGGTATTTCTGCTGAGCCTGCTTCTCGGGCAGAACGCTTTGGCGCAGGTGCTCTCGGGCGGACTGCTGCTCGGCGCGATCTTCATGGCGACCGACTATTCCACGTCCCCCTGCACGGCATGGGGCAAGGCGCTGTTCGGCATTGGCGCAGGCTTGCTCACGGTGCTCATCCGGTTCTACGGCTCGTATGCCGAGGGCGTGTCGTTCGCGATTTTGTTTATGAATATCCTGACGCCGTATCTGACCAAGTGGACGCGGACGAAGCCGCTGGGAGGTGCGAAGGCATGAAGGCAAAAAACGATATTGTAAAATCTATTGTGGTGCTGTTCGTGATCTGTCTGGTGGTCTCGGCGGCGCTGGCCGTGGTCAACTCGTTTACGGCGCCGGTCTCGGCGGCAAATGCGGCCGGGCGCGAAAACGAAGCGCGGCGGGCGGTCATTCCGGATGCGGTGGAGTTTAAGGCCGTGGACGCGGCGCTGCCGGACGGTGTGGTGAGCGCCTATGAGGGCGTGGACGCAGGCGGCGCGGCGCTCGGCTACGTCTTTACCGTGGAGGGCAAGGGCTTTGACGGGACGATCAGCGTGATGTGTGCGATCGGCACGGACGGCGCGATTCTACGCGTGAGTACATTGGATGTATCCAGCGAGACGAAAACGCTCGGCGGCAAGACCGCGAACCCCGAATACACCGATCAGTATACCGGACAGGATGCGAGTCTTGCCGGTGTGAACGCGATTTCAGGCGCGACGATCACGTCGACGGCCTATCGCGGCTGCGTGGAGACGGCGTTCGCTGCGTTTGAGACGATCAAGGAGGCGGGAAAATGACAAAACTGCAAAACCTGCTCAAGGGTCTGATTCAAGAAAACCCGGTATTCGTCCTCGTGCTCGGCACGTGCCCGACGTTGGCCATTTCGACGTCTGTCACGGCGGCCTTCGGCATGGGCATCGCGGCGACGGCGGTGCTGATTCTCTCCAACATGGCCATTTCCGCGCTGCGGAAGGTCATCCCGGATCGGGTGCGCATTCCGTGCTACATTGTGCTGATTGCGGGATTTGTGACCGTGGTTGAGCTGATTATGGAGGCGTATGCGTACAGTCTCTATCAATCGCTCGGCGTGTACCTATCCCTGATCGTCGTCAACTGCATCATTCTGGGGCGTGCGGAGATGTACGCGAACAAGCACGGCGTACTCGATTCCGCGATCGACGGCCTTGGCATGGGACTTGGCTTTACGCTCGCGCTCTGCGCGATGGGTACGATCCGCGAGGTGCTCGGCGCGGGGACGTTCTGCGGCCATCCGGTGCCGTGGTTCAGCGAGAACCCGATCGGCATTCTGACAATGGCGCCCGGCGGCTTCTTCGTGTTCGGCTGCATGATCGCGCTCATCAATAAGATTTCGAAAGGCAAGGCCATCCGTAAGAAGGAATTCGGCTGCGCCGGCTGCCCCGGCTGCAATGCCGGTCAATGCGGAAAGGAGGCGGCTGCGAAATGAAAACGATGCTGTTTGTCATTCTGACGGCTGCCATCACGAATAACTATGTGCTGGTGAAGTTCCTTGGCATCTGTCCGTTCCTCGGCGTGTCCAAAAAGCTCGATCAGGCGACAGGCATGAGCCTTGCGGTCATCTTCGTCGAGGTATTGGCGACGGCGGTGACATGGCCCATCTACCATCTGCTGCTGGCAGGGAAGATCGACTTTACGTACATGGAGACGGTTGTCTTTATCCTTGTGATTGCGGCGCTGGTGCAGCTTGTGGAGATTGTGCTCAAGCGCTATATTCCGGCGCTGCACAAGTCGCTCGGCGTGTATCTGCCGCTGATTACGACGAACTGCGGCGTGCTCGGCGTGACGATGAATGTCATCGCCGACGGCATGGATTATCCGACGGCGCTGCTGACGGCGCTCGGCTGCGGCCTTGGATTTTTTATGGCGATGGTCATTTTCTCCGGCGTGCGCTCCCGCGTGGAGGACGCGGAGCCGCCCGCGAGCTTTGAGGGACTGCCGATTACGCTGGTCTCGGCGGCGATTGTGTCGCTCAGCTTCTTCGGCTTCTCCGGCGTGCTCGACCGGCTGTTCGGCTAAGGAGGTGCGGATATGGAAATTTGGGTACCGATTTTAGTGGTCTGCATCATCGGCCTGATCTGCGGCGTGGGACTTTCGGTTGCGTCGAGCGTGATGGCGGTGAAGGAGGATGAGCGTTTCCCGGCAATCCGCGACTGTCTGCCCGGCGCGAACTGCGGCGCGTGCGGCTTTACCGGCTGCGACGGCTATGCGAAAGCGCTGCTCGAGCCGGGTACAAGGACAAACCTCTGCGTCCCCGGCGGAGCGGAGGCGGCAAAAAAGCTCGCTGCTGTCCTTGGCGTGGAAGCAGAGGAGACGGTGCGGAAGGTGGCCGTTGTGAAGTGCAGCGGCACGTGCGACGTGACGCAGCCGAAGGAGGAATACCGCGGCATTCAGAGCTGCAAGGCGGCGAAGCTGCTGTTCGGCGGCCCGGGAAGCTGCACCTATGGCTGCATCGGCTACGGCGACTGCGCGGCAGTCTGCCCGCAGAAGGCGATTTCGATTGATCGCGGCGTAGCGTTCGTCGACGCTGCAAGCTGCATCGGCTGCGGCCTGTGCGCGAAGCAGTGCCCGCAGAGCGTGATTGCGGTTGTACCGGAGACGGCGAAATCCGTTGTCGCGTGCTCAAACCGCGACAAGGGCGCGATGACGCGCAAGGTGTGCTCGATCGGGTGTATCGGCTGCATGAAGTGTGCGAAAAACTGCGAAGCAGGTGCGATTACCGTGAGCGGCAACCTTGCGGCGATCGACTACGCCAAGTGTACCGGCTGCGGCAAGTGCGCCGAGGTCTGCACGACCGGGTGCATTCGGCTGGCCGATTTGACCGTGCACGCATAAGGAGAATCAATCTGCCCGAGGCGCATTTTGCCATCAGGGATGGGCATTTTTATTGCCCGATACGGTTCGAAGTTTATGCCCCGGAGGGGTAAATCATGTTGGGCGTACCAAAATCCCTTGGAATTGTAAAATTTCAAGGGATTTTTCCTGCAGTCTGCTTCCTCCATGCCCTATATGCAGATGAAATGAAGGTGACACGGGTTATGGCATTTCAAGCGCTTGCGATCGAAGGTTCCAAACAATATTATGCGTATCTCGATCAATGCGGCAAGGGTGTTGTTTCGATTGATGTTCTGAAGGTTTCATGCGTAGAGGACTCTGCGCTTTTTGATCTCACGTTGGGGCAAATTCCATTTAATCCAGACGGATTGCAAGTAATAATCTGTCACGATATTTGAATCACCGTCCAGCGAGCTTCCGACAGATGAAAAAATACAATCTGGTGCATACCTATCGTTTCGGGGAATCGCTTGCGGCTGTGCTTACAAAAAATGTGTACTCCGCGCAATTCCATGGAAATCCCGAAAGCGACACAGAGATTTTATGCATTCACGCATCAAAGCAATACGGTGAGAAAAATCGGACAAACCTTGGTGAGCAGATTGCTATTCAAAGATATCTGGAAACGCACGCAAACGAAAATATTTGGGGTCATTACTCCATATCGAAACCAGCGAGAGATTTTGACTAAGACAGTTAAAAAGATCGGACTTTCGCCAGAAACCGTATTGACGGTGCATGGCGCACAGGGACGCGAATGGGATACAGTCCTGTTCAGCGTTGTAGATACCGACGGTAAATGGTTTACAACTACATTGATTCCAAAGAGCAACGGCACACAGATCATCAATACCGCCGTAAGCCGTGCGAAGAAAAAGCTGATTCTTGTCTGTGATTGCGAGTATTGGTCTCGGCAGTCAAATGAACTAATCGGCAAGCTGCTTCAGATACACCCTAGCGAATCGCCCACGCACAGTTCAAGTCCGTGCGTGGGTGACTTTTGGTGTTCAGATTTCCAAACTGCTCTGCATAATCTGGCTGGCGGCTTTCTTGTTCTTATCGAAGGCGTGTGTATAGATAGCAATTCGCAAACACAGCTCCAAACTGGGGCGAGCATAAGCCTATATAAAATCGCCTGCGCTGAAAAAATGAAGTGTCACGCAAAATATAGGTAATAATTTGAAGTCAACTGTTCAGACCGACGGAAGGGCTTGCTGTCTGTGAATTGCAGACAACAAGCCCTTTCGTTACGCCAACCTCGCTTCCGTTGAAGCCAATCAGCCGGAGCGCCGCCGTTGTGCTGTTTTCCTTGCTTGAGTCAATGGGGCGTTTTGGGACTCTTATCCACCTGTCTTTGTAAATTGGCGGTTTTTACAAATTCGGCAATCAATTTTTGTATATTTACTCAAAGACTGTGAAAAACGAAAAAAAATATTGACATGGAATACAATAGTTGCTATATCTTATATATAGAACTATAGCAAACGCTTTAAGTTACAAATAAACAACTGGAGGAAAGATTATGCGTCTGGAACGAATGAATTCCCCGGAAGTAGAGGCCTATTTCAAAGATCATAAAATCGCGCTGCTCAGCGTGGGCAGCATTGAGTGTCACGGTTTGCACAATGCGCTCGGAACCGACACGCTGATCCCGATGAAGCTCCTTGAGTTGGTAGAGCAGAAGTCCGACGTTCTGATCCTGCCGACCATCCCTTATGGCGATTGCGACTGGCATCTGGACTGGCCCGGTGCAGTCAGCATTGGTTCCGATCTGCTGGAGGCTGTTATGCGGCGCATTTGTGACTGCCTGTATCGGTGGGGCTGCCGCTATTTTGTCATTCTGAACGGTCACGGTGGCAACACGCATGCTTTGGAAAAGGTATGCGGATATCTTGACCGCAAAAACGCTGTCGGCACGGTGTTCAACTGGTGGACCGTCGCTGGCGATCTCAACCCTGCGTGGAAGGGCGGGCACGGTGCCGGCGAGGAAACGGCTGCGATGTTGGCGATCGACCCGAAGCTTGTGCGCAAGGATCTGATCTGCGACAACGCGCCGAAGGATCCGACCGACGAGCTGCACGCCTGCGGTTTGCGCAGAGTCGAATTCCGCGGCATTTCCCTGCCGCTGCCACGCACCAACCGCAAGATCACCGATAACGGCTGGTATGGTTCCGACCATCCATCCACAGCTACGGTGGAATGGGGCACGGAGATGCTGAACACGACGGCGGATTTCCTTGTTGACTTTATGCGCGCCTTTGAAAAGATTCCGCTGGATGCAGAGTGAGGGACGTGCGATGAAATCATCTACGCTCTACCGCTGGCTGGAGTGGACCTTCCAGCCACAGACCTGCACAGAGGTCTTTCCAGTGATCGGACTTCAGGAGGATAACACCGAGGAAATTACACGCGTATATACCGCGACCTTTGCAAGTCCGGAGGTTTTTGAGCAGTTGGAACGTCTGGATGCCAACACATGTATGCTCTTTACGCATCATCCGAAGCCGCAGCGGATGAACACGGCGGATCCACCACCGCAGATCCCGCAAAAATGGCTTGATTTTCTGAAGGAGCGGCACATCTCGTTGTTTACCTATCACATTCCGCTTGACCGTAACAGTCCGTTTTCTCCCGGCGTGAACCTTGCAAGGGCGCTTGGCGCTGAGCCGTATGATTCCTTCTTTGAGCAAAATCTGGTGCGCATGGGCGTTGTTTGTACCTCGCCGTTTTCAACGGCGACAGAGCTTGCGCAGGCGATGGAACGCGTCGTCGGGCACGCTGTCAAGCTCTACAACTACGCAGAGGACGTGCTTTCGCGCGGGCGCTTTGCCATTATGGCAGGCGGTGCAAAAAACACGCAGATTTACGAGCAGCTCCGCGACTGGGGTGTCAACACCTTTATAACCGGTGTGACGAATCCGGAGGTGCCTTGGGTGGGCGCCATTCACAAGGCCGCCAAAGCAAACGCCGTCAATCTTCTCGGCGGTACGCATTATTCCACAGAAAAATTTGCACCAATGCAAATGTGCCGCTATTTTGAAGCGTTCGGTCTGCCATCGGAATTTTTGCCTGAGACGCCACGAATGACGGAACTGTAAAGGGGAGACTGCATGGATATTATGGAAACGATCCGCGCCAGATATTCGGAAGTCAGCTCCGTTCAAAAACGGATCGCAGACTACTGCCTGGAGCATCCTGATGCGGCAAGCTTTCAGACGCTGCGCGAGTTTGCACAGACAACGCACACAACAGATGCGACCGTTCTGAAGTTTTGTAGCAATATGGGTTGTCAGGGTTTTCTGGCTTTCCGCCGCCAGCTTCAGGAGTACGTGCGTATGCGCCTGAGTCCGAACGAAAAGGTTCGAATGTCGCTCGCGCGCTCGACCGATGCAAACGACACTTGCCGTAAGATCATCGACGGTGAAAAGCGCGGACTCGATATGACATTCCAGTATCTGGACATGGAAAGCTTCATGCAGATTGTTTACCGGCTGAACCATGCGCGGCGCATTTTGGTTGTGGGACATCATCTCACGCGGATTGTAGCGGATTTTTTTCTCTATCAACTCAAGCGGATCGGCCGTGAGGCTCATCTGGTTGATACCTCGGATAAAAAGCAGACCTGTGATCAGCTCCTGCACGCCACAAAGGAGGATGTCTTTGTCCTCATCAGTATCCCCGTATACGCGGAGCTGACCATTCAACTGGCACAGCATCTTCGGGAGGCCGAGATCACAAGCATCTCCATCACAGACAGCTTGACCTCCCCGGTGGCGCAGGCGTGTGAAATGTCTCTGACCTGCAACACAGAACACGATGTGCTTTTTAACTCTGTCTCCTCGATGATTGCGATGATCGAGGTGCTCACTTCCGGGCTTCTGCTCAGCGACCGCGAGCGCTTTTTGACCGCACAGGAACAGCTTGAGCGACTCGAGGGAAAGCTCGGCATTCCGCAGAAGGATCAACAGTTTGTTCGCACTGACATCCAGCGTCAAACGTTAAAATGAACACAGGAGGAAGTTTTCAATGATTCTGATCAAAAATGCACAGGTATTTGCGCCGAAGGCGCTTGGCAAAAAGGACGTTCTGCTGGCCTATGACAAGATTCTTGAGATCGCGGACTGCATCGAGCCGTGGCGCGACGATCTGACCGTGATCGACGCGGCGGGCAAGATGCTCGTTCCCGGCTTCATCGACCAGCACGTTCACATCGTCGGCGGCGGCGGCGAGGGCGGCTTCAACACCCGGACGCCGGAATTCCAGCTTTCCAAGGCCGTTACCTCCGGCGTGACGACGCTCGTCGGTCTGCTCGGCACCGACGGCTATACCAAGAGCCCTGAGTTGCTGCTGGCAAAAACCAAGGCGCTCAACAACGAGGGTATCACGGCCTACTGTCTGACGAACTCCTACGCATATCCGCCCAGAACCATCACAGGCTCTGTGGCAAACGATATTCTCTACATCTCCGAGATCATTGGCTGTAAGCTCGCCATTGCTGATCACAGATGCAGCCATCCCACCCGCGATGAGCTGATCCGTCTGGTTTCCGACATCCGTATGGCGTCGCTTGTCTCCGGCAAGGTCGGTGAGCTGCACGTGCATGTCGGTGCCTCGCCCGAAGGCATTGAGCCGATCATGGATATCGTCCGCACGACAGATATTCCGATCTCCCATTTCCGCCCGACACACCTCGGCCGCCGGCTGGAGGAGGCTTCGCAGTTTACGCACATGGGCGGTTACGCAGACATTACCGCGAAGGCTGGCGTTTCGGAGTTTTTCCCCGGTTTGATGGAAACGGCTGTTCCCGAACTTTTGACCATCAGTTCCGACTCCAACGGAAGTATGCCGAAATGGGACGAAAAGCATGAGCACATTGTCGGTATGGGTGTCGGCGACATGGCAAACCTCTACCGCGTAGTCTACGAAATGGTGACCCAGCAGGGTGTTGCACTGGAAAAGGCGCTGCCCTTTATTACCTCAAACGTCGCCCGCGCACTGGAGCTCTATCCGCGCAAGGGCTGCATCGCCGAAGGCAGCGATGCTGACATGGTTCTTCTGGACGAGGGCTATCAGATCGACACCGTGCTGGCAAAGGGTCGCATCATGATGCAGGACAAGCAGGTGCTTGTCAAGGGCACGTTTGAATAAGTCTGCTGTCTGGCAGGCAAAGAATAGGGGGTAAACTATGTTTCGATTGATTCTCAAGCGATTGCTGCTGCTGATCCCAGTGCTGATCGGCGTGACCTTCCTGGTCTTCTCCATCTTGTCACTCGCCCCCGGCGATCCGGTTTTGGTCGTACTTGGCGACAATGCAACGGAAGAGGCAGCCGAGGCCATGCGCTCAGAGCTTGGTCTGGATAAGCCGTTCCTTGAGCGGTATGTCAATTATATCTGGGATCTGCTGCATGGAGACTTCGGCGAGTCCTACAAGACAAAGCTAAGCGTCTCTGACCAGATCCTCTCGCGCTTCCCCAACACGATCCTTCTGGCTTTTAGCAGTATGCTCATCGCGTTGCTTTTGGGCATACCACTGGGTATATTGTCAGCGAAAAAGCAATATACCCTGTTGGATAACGTCGCGTCAGTCGGCGGACTGATTTCGGTGTCGATGCCGAACTTCTGGCTTGGCCTGCTGCTGGTTATCCTGTTCGCGCTGAAGCTGCGCTGGCTGCCGTCACAGGGTATGGGCGAGGGCACCGGTCCGATGCTTAAAAGCCTGATCCTCCCTGCGGTGACACTGGGCACCGGTATCATGGCGACCATCATGCGTATGACGCGCTCGAGCGTGTTGGAGACCATGCGTCAGGACTATGTCTCTACTGCCCGTGCAAAAGGCATCTCCGAATCGCAGGTCACGACGGGGCATATGCTGAAAAATGCGCTCATTCCCATCATCACCAGCGCGGGGCTGCAGTTCGGTCAATTGCTCGGCGGCTCCATGCTGACGGAAACCGTATTTTCCTGGCCCGGCGTCGGACGTTATATGCTTGATGCAATCAAGACGAAGGACACGCCAGCCGTACTCGGCTCCGTCATTTTGATGTCGGTCAGTTTCTCAGTTGTCAATCTGCTCGTTGACATTCTCTACGCATTTGTTGACCCGCGCATCAAGTCGCAGTACAAAAAGCACGGTAAAAAGTTCGCCCTGCGTGCAAAGAAACAGGAGGCATGACTATGAAAAAAGCACAGAATATGCCTTATCAGAGCCGTACGCTCGGTGCAGAAGCATGGTATCGCTTCAAGAAGAACAAGCTCGCGCTTGGCGCACTCGCTATTTTCATTTTTCTGGCGCTGATGGCGATCACCACGATCATCATCGACCTTGTCACGAATAACTCATTTTACGACAAGTACGTCATTTCTCAGGATCTACTGCAGCGCTTGCAGCCGCCCTCGAAGGAGCACATCCTCGGTATGGATGAGTTTGGCCGCGACATCCTGCTTCGCATCATCTGGGGCACGCGGTACTCGTTGTTTATGGGTGCATTTGCCGTGTTCGGCGCGTCGGTGCTCGGCGGAATCATCGGCGCAGTCGCAGGCTACTACAACATGATGGACACGGTCCTCATGCGCATCATGGACGTATTCCTCGCAATTCCGACAACGCTGCTGGCTGTTGCGATCGTTGCGGCAATGGGTCCCAGTCTCGTCAATGTTGTTCTTGCCATTGCCATCTCCCAGACGCCGACCTTCGCGCGCGTCATTCGCGCACAGGTATTGACGATCAAGGATCAGGAGTTCATTGAGGCCGCACGTTCGGCTGGCGCGAGCGATGCACGCATTATTTTCCGCTACATCGTTCCCAACGCCCTGTCCCCCATGATCGTTCAGGTCACGATGGGCATGGCAAGCGCGATTCTTTCCATTGCCGGTCTCTCCTTCATCGGCATGGGCATCCAGGCTCCGATGCCAGAATGGGGCGCAATGCTTTCCAACGCCCGTACTTACATCCGTGACGCATGGCACATCACCGTTATGCCCGGTGCCGCAATCATGATTACCATTCTGATCCTGAACATCATCGGCGACGGTCTGCGTGATGCGCTAGATCCGCGTATGAAGAACTAGG
This sequence comes from uncultured Oscillospiraceae bacterium, assembly GCA_934661135.1. Classification (GTDB taxonomy): domain Bacteria; phylum Bacillota; class Clostridia; order Oscillospirales; family Oscillospiraceae; genus CAG-170. Next base: position 20,115 of record CAKUJA010000008.1, on the reverse strand, counting down.
AGGCCTGCTATGAGCGACATTCTGAAAATAGAAGACCTTGTCATTCAGTATGACACCGACAGCGGATGCGTCCACGCGCTCAATGGCTTGTCCTTGACGCTTCGTGAGGGCGAAACGCTGGGACTCGTCGGCGAGACCGGTGCAGGCAAAACAACGCTGGCGCGCAGCATTATGGGGTTGATCCAGTGTCCACCGGGCAAGATTGTCAGCGGTAAGATTCTCTATCGCGGGGAAGACCTTCTGACGATGAAGGAAAAGCATCGTCAATCCATCCGTGGCAAAGAGATCTCCATGATCTTTCAGGACCCCATGACCAGCCTCAACCCCGTCACGACGGTTGGCAACCAGATTGCCGAGGCGGTCATGGCGCATGAGAAAATCGGCAAGAAGAAGGCCTGGGAAAAGGCGCTGGAAATGTTGGAGACTGTCGGCATCAGCCGCGAGCGTGCGAACGATTATCCGCACCAGTTCTCCGGCGGCATGAAGCAGCGCGTCATCATCGCCATTTCGCTGGTTCTCAACCCGAAAATCCTGCTGGCAGACGAGCCAACCACAGCGCTGGACGTTACGATTCAGGCGCAGGTGCTTGACACAATCCAGGATCTTCGTAAAAAGCTTGATATGTCGATGATCCTCATTACGCACGATCTTGGCATCGTAGCGCAGACCTGTGAACAGGTTGCAATCATCTACGGCGGCGAGGTTGTGGAATACGCGGACGTATTTACGATCTTTGAAAACCGTATGCATCCCTATACACAGGGTTTGTTCAACTCCATTCCCAAGCTGAATGAGGACGTTAACCGCCTCGTGCCGATCGAAGGGCTGATGCCGGATCCTACCAATCTGCCGACGGGTTGCAAATTTTGTACGCGCTGTCAGTACGCGACCGACCGCTGCCGCGAGGAGCACCCGGAAATGATAGATGTTGGAAATGGGCATCTGGTTCGCTGCTTCCGCGCCGAGAATACCAACACAGGAGGTGAGCAGAAATGAGCGCATCGAAGCAAACCATTCTGAGTGTTGAACACCTGAAAAAGTACTTTCAGACTGCTTCCGGTCAGCTCCATGCCGTAGATGACGTTAACTTTACCCTTGCAAAGGGCGAAACGCTTGGCGTTGTTGGCGAATCTGGCTGCGGCAAGTCCACATTGGGACGTACCATCCTTCGCCTGCATGAGCCGACCGGCGGCAAGGTTATTTTTGATGGCAAGGATGTCACCGCATGCAGCAAACAAGAGGTGAAGAAGCTGCGTGAGGATATGCAGATCATCTTCCAGGATCCGTTTGCATCCATCAACCCCCGCATGACTGTCAGCCAGACCATCGCGGAGCCGCTTCTGATTCAGGGCAAGTATAAGCCAAGCGACAAAGAGGCACTTAGCCGCCATGTGCGTCAGGTCATGGATCGCGTCGGTCTTGCCCAGCGTCTCGTGAATGCCTACCCGCATGAGCTTGACGGCGGTCGCCGACAGAGAATCGGCATCGGCCGGGCGCTTGCACTCGAGCCGAAGTTCATTGTCTGTGATGAGCCGGTCTCCGCGCTGGATGTCTCTATTCAGGCGCAGATTTTAAACCTGATGCAGGATATTCAGGAGGAAATGGGACTTACCTATCTGTTTATTACCCACGATTTGAGCGTTGTCAAGCATCTTTCCAACCAGATCATGGTCATGTATCTGGGGCAGGTCGTAGAGATCTGCGATGCAAAGCAGCTCTTCCGTGCGCCGGTACATCCCTACACGAAGGCGCTGCTGTCCGCCATTCCGATCCCGGATCCGAGGGTCAAAATGAACAAGATCCCGCTCAAGGGCGAGCTTTCATCCCCAATCAACCCCAAGCCTGGCTGTCGATTTGCAAAGCGTTGCCCATATGCCACACCGGAGTGCACTGCGGGCGACATCCCGCTGTGCCAGATCGAGCCAGGTCACAGCGTAGCCTGCATCAAGGCCGCGCAATTCAAGGACGCAATGGCGTAAACGCCAAGGAATAGCGCAAATACAAGGAGGAACATCATGAAACATCGACTTCTCGCACTTCTTCTCGCCGCCTGTACGCTGCTTTGTCTGGTGCTGACCAGTTGCAGCAAGTCAACCGACAGCAACCAGAATAACAGCGCCGATGCCGCCACCCAGGACACCCAGCAGGCAGAAAGCAGCGGCAACTACAAGGACACCGTTGTTTGGGCGCAGGCCGCAGACGTGACCTCGATGGACCCGCACGTCGGCAAGGAAACTGCCGCCGTTACGGTCACGTGCAACATTTTCAGCACGCTGATGGAAGTCATCGGTGACGGCGAACCCCAGCCGCTTCTTGCTGAGAGCTATCAGCAGCTCAACGACACGGATTGGGAGTTTACCATCCGCCAGGGCGTCAAGTTCCACGATGGAAGCGACTTGACCGTTGAGGATGTCAAGTGGTCACTTGATCGTGCGATCGCCTCTAACTATGTCAACTACATCGTCAACTTTATCGAGAGTGTGGAGATCACTGGTGACAACACCATTGTAATCCACTGCGCAGAGCCCTACGCTCCGATCCTGTATAACCTTTCGATGCCCTTCTCCGCCATCGTGCCAAAGGCCTACATCGAGGCCAACGGCGATGAATACTTCTCTCAGCATCCTATCGGCTCCGGTCCGTACAAGATGGTCGAATGGAACCCGTCCGAATCTGTCAAGCTTGAGGCGTTTGATGAGTACTTCATGGGCAAACCCGCGACCAAGAACCTCGTCATGAAGGTCATCCCCGAGGCCGCCCAGCGCGTTATTGCTTTGGAAATGGGTGAGGTCGACATTGCCTACTCCATTGAGGCCAACGACGTTAGCAAGATTGACGACAACCCCGACCTGGTCAAGTATGCACAGCCGTCCATGACCTGCTTCAACTACTTCTTCAATCTGATCGATGAGGATCGCCCCACCTATGATCTGAAGGTTCGTCAAGCCATCTGCTACGCTATTGACCGCCAGAAGATCATCGATACCATCCTTCAAGGCAGCGCTACTCTTGCTGACGGCATGATCGCGCCGATTGTTGCCTGCTACACACCGACCCCGACTTATGACTACGATCTGGAGAAGGCAAAGCAGCTCATGGCAGAGTCCTCTTATCCCAACGGCTGCGACCTCATCATGGTTACCAACCAGTCCCAGCAGCGTCTCGAGATCTGTCAGGTCGTCCAGCAGATGCTCAAGCCCCTCAACATCAACGTTGATATCCGCACCTATGAGCAGGCGACTTACATTCAGGCGCTGAACGAACATGAGCATGACATGGGATTCTCCGCATGGATCACTTCCACCGGTGACGCCGACTACACCTATTATCCGTGCTACCACTCCTCGCAGAAGGGCAAACCAGGCAACCGCTCCTTCTTCGACAATCCCAAGGCGGACGAACTGATCGAGAAGGGTCGCAGTCTGAGCGATCCCGAGGCGCGCAAGGAGGTCTACTCCGAGCTCAACCAGATCATCTATGAAAACTGTACGCAGCTGTACATTTGCCATCCGCTTACGGTCGAGGCCTGTACCAAGTATGTCGAGGGTTTCGTCAGCAACAAGGACGGCTACAACCGGCTGTGGACGGTGAAGTGTCTGCAGAGCTGATTTCTGTCGCAAAATTATCACAAAAGGGTTTGTCGCAACCTGAAATGCAATAGAAATTTGCACAAATATTTCGTCTAGACAGCTAAAACAGACGCTTTCAGAGGTGGATTTACCTCTGAAAGCGTCTTACTTTTACGGAGCTTTTTGAAAAAACTTTACAACACCTTCCTAGCACTTATAAGATATTTTTTTAAGATTGGGTTGACGGTTCCAAGGCGTCAAGAATTATGTGCAAATTTATTTACAGACTCCGGCTGAATGAAGCCATCTGGCATAGGAGTTCTCATGATGCAGCTCCGGCACTTCCTCCTGCACGGTGAAATTGCGAACCATCCAATCATATTCCGCCTGCACCTTATGCTTTTCGATGATCGCATCGGGCAGCGCGGCATTCTGCACCTCTGCGGTCAGAGAATCCAGTGTGTCAGCAAACCATGAAATCCATACTGTTCACCGCGAATAGGCGATTGCTCATGCGCTTCGCGTCCTCCTGCTTGAGTTGCATCTGCGGATGGCAGTAGGTGCGCTCCAGGAATAATGTATCGCCGTGACCGGCGAGGTCGGCGACCGTATTTTTGTCCACGCCTTCGTGCAGAAGCGTCGAAACGAAAAAGTGGCGCAGCGTGTGCAGGTGATAGGTTTTTGGCAAGCCAATTTCCGCAAACAGAGCTTTCGGGTGCTTGCTGAACGTGTCCGGGTGGATGGGCGTGCCGTCGTCTTTTGTAAAAATGTATTCCGGGAACGGAATGCCAGTTTCGTCTTGGAGCCTCATCTTGCAATAATAACAAGTAAATCGCAGTGTGCAGCTATTCAAGCAGCAGCGCATTCCTTCGCGCTTTGTAATAAAGAAGGCCGATCAGATCTGCCAGCACCCAGCCAATCGGAACGGACCACCAGATGCTGATGACGCCGATGGCAGGAACTGCAGACAGCAGATAGGCAAGCACAACGCGCGTGCCCAACGAGATCACGGTCAGAACAACGCTCATGCCCGGCTTTCCCAACGCACGATATAGTCCATAGAGCAGGAACAGGCAGCCGATGCCGCAGTAAAACGCACCTTCGATACGCAGATACCGTACGCCTTCCTGAATGATCTCAGTTTCTCCGGTGTCCACGAAAATCGCCATAAGGGGTCTTGCAAATACGCAGACGAGTATGGAGATGACGATGCAGAACGCCATAGAGATGCACACGGCGCTTTTTAATCCCGCGCGTATCCGTGCGCGCTCTTTTGCACCGTAATTCTGCGCGATAAAGGTGGAAAAGGCATTACCGAAGTCCTGCACAGGCATATAGGCAAAGGCATCGATTTTCACGGCAGCGGCAAAGGCGGCCATTACAACGGAGCCAAAGCTGTTGACCAGTCCCTGCACCATGAGGATACCGAGATTCATGACCGATTGCTGCACGCAGGTCAGTGTGGAGAAGGAGACGATCTCTTGGATACGTCCGCGCCGCAGGCAGCGAAGATTCCAGATCGAGCGCACCTGTGGGAAGCGCGTAAGGGCGAAAACGACGATGCCGATCCCTGAAACATACTGAGCGATTACCGTCGCCTCCGCCGCCCCGACAACGCCCCTATCTAGTCCGATCACAAACCAGAGGTCAAGGGCAATATTCAGCACCGCGGAAACAGCCAAAAAGATAAGCGGGATAACGGAATTGCCAATTGCCCGCAGAAAAGAGGCAAAGTAGTTATAAAGAAAAACAGCGGGAATGCCCATGAAAATCACAAACAGGTATTCGCGCATATCGCCCCACACCTCGGCAGGAACCCGTAGAAACGTGCGAAGCCCATCCAGACAGACGAATGCCAGAACGTTCAAAAGCACTGTAACGAACGCAATAAAGAAGAAGGATGCGCACAGATTCTCGCGCAGAGCTTTCTCATCCCGCTGCCCAAAACGCATGGAAAACAGCGCGCCGCTCCCCATACACAGACCAAGGATAATAGAGGTCAGAAAGGTCATCAGCGTAAAGGCAGAGCCGACCGCCGCCAGCGCATCGCGCCCCAGAAATTGCCCGACGATCAGCGTGTCGGCGATGTTATAGCACTGCTGCAAGAGATTCCCCAAAATCATGGGGATAGCAAACAGCAGCATGGACTTGACAACAGATCCCTTTGTTAGATCCCGGTTCATGGCTTCCTCCATAACGAAAGAAATATATTACATTTCGAAACCATTATAGTGATTTAGAAGCAGTAAGTCAATATTGTATTTACTTTCCGAAAGCAAAGTGGTATCATGAGGGAAAGAATTATGCTCACGGAGGGCGCAATATGTATTTGGACGGACTGGACGGCTTGGATCAGAAGATCGTGCGGCTGCTGATAGAGAATGCGCGCAGTTCTTATTCTGATATTGGAGAAGAAATTGGCATATCAAGAGTTGCGGTAAAAGCCAGGATACAGGCTTTGGAGCAAAAGGGAATTATTGAGGAATATACGACCGTTATCAACCCACAGAAGATCAGCGGCGCAGTCTCCTGCTATTTTGAAATTGAGACAGCGCCGCGCTGTCTGGCGGAGGTCACAGAGATCTTGCATCAAAACGATACCGTCACGCAGATCTACCGTGTGACGGGAAAAGACAAGCTGCACGTCCATGCTGTTGCCGCTTCTTCCGAAGAAATGGAGACGTTTCTGCACACGGTCATTGACGCATTACCTGGTGTGCTCAGCTGCAGCTGCAATATGATTTTGTCGCGTATCAAGGATATCAAAGGACTGCGGCTATAAAGATTCCCGGCAAGCTCCCGCGTGCCTGCCGCCGCAGCGATAAGATCTCGAAGAATGCGTTTATGCAGCGGCTATATCGGAAATATCCGCTGAAGAAGGAATACGCCTGCCCCACAATTCAAACGGATGACGGCATGGGATATCCTCCAGTTTGCAGGATTTCCTTTTTTCGCAGGATTCTCTAAAATAATAGCAGAGAATCAAAAAAGAGGAGGTTACTCTCATGGCATTTTCTCTCGACAGCAAGGTAAAGGACATTCTGAAGAATCCGGCGGCGGCAGCCGTACTGGACAAGTACAGCCCCGATGCTTCCAAGAACCCGCAGATGAAGCTCGTCGGCGGTCTGACGCTGCGCAAGCTCGCCAGCTTCCCGCAGTCGGCGTTCCTCAAGCCCCATCTGGAGGAGCTGGACAAGGAGCTTCAGGCGATCGAATAATTGATCTTACACGCTTCATCCCTTCAAAATGGGCGGCGCTCCGACCGGAGCGCCGCCCATTTCATGTCTTTCTCAAATCTGCGGAACGAAGATTCCGGCGTTCTGACCGCCGTCGGCGAGAATGTCCACGCCGTTGATGTAGCCAGCTCCGGGGGGGAGCAGAGGAACGCAGTCAGCGCGCCCATTTCGTACGGATGGCCCCAGCGCCCGGCGGGGATCAGATAGAGCTGGTTTTCTGCCGTTTCCGGCTGATTGTCGATGAGCTTCTGGTGCATGGGCGTGAGATAGCAGCCGGGCGAGATGGACAGGATGCGGCAGTGCTTTTCCGCAAACTGAGAAACATTTTTCTGCGTGAAGTAGATCACGAATTTCTTGGACATGGCGTAGGCGAGACCCGCACGGAAGAACTCGCTCTCCTCATCCTCCGCTTCCCCGGCCAGCGCCAGCAGCCGGTCATAGAAATCCAGCTCGTTCCGTTGTATTCTTTCAGAAGCACGTCCAGCCGCCGTCGCATTTGAGTTCTTCGCCGTTCACATAGCGGGACTGGTCGCTGGCAAGGAATAAAATCGCGTCTGCCAAGTCCTCCGGCATGGCCAGCTCGCCGGAGAAGTCCAGCAGCTTGCTGGTCCTGCCGAAGCCGAACTCGTCGGCGGGCGGCATGACCAGCGGAATATCGGTCACGACGCCGCCGGGCGAGAGCGCGTTGCAGCGGATGCCCTCCTCCATGTACATGAACGCCGTGTTCTTCGTCGCCGCCAGCACCGCGCCCTTGCTCGCGCAGTAGGCCGCGCCCGCAGTCTGGTGCGTTGCGCCGACGGAGCAAATGTTGACGATTACACCGCCGTCGCCCTGTGCCAGATACTGTTTGCATTCCTCGCGCAGGCCGTACATCAGGCCGAACGTATTGATGCGGAATGTCTTTTCCAGCATTTCGTCGGACATATCGGCGATGGCCGTGTTGTCGTCCATCACGCCCGCGCAGTTGACGGCAACGTCCAGTCGTCCAAACGTCTCGACTGCCTTTTTCACCATGCCCACGGCTGCCGCCGGGTCGCCGACGTCGCCCGCGTACCACGTCATTTCACCGGGAGCATCCTTGCATTCCTCGGCCAACTCCTTCAGGCGTTCTTCGCGGCGGGCGACCGCCACGACCTTCGCGCCCTCGCGGCAGAACAGCTCCGCCGTGGCGCGCCCGATCCCGGCGGAAGCGCCGGTCACGATGCAGACTTTACCATCTAATCTTCCCATAATGACCTCCTCAGCAGAAAACCTTGTTTACGACAACAGCGGGCGAATCGTTGCAGCCGACGGTCAGCTCCGCGCCGTCGGGCACGTCCGCGCGAACGGTGGCAAAGCCGATGTTTTTATCGACCGTGTACCCGTAGATGGTCTGCGCGCAGCGGCCGACCTCCACGCCATACCAGTATACCCGCTCCCAGATGGAGATGTCCTCGGTCGATTCGCGGGAGAATTCCAGACCGACCATGCGGTATTTCGGGTGCTCTTTCCGTGCCAGCGCCGCTTCCTTGCCGATGAAGTCCTTATCGGCGGCGACCGCCCAGCCGAGACCGCATTCATATGGGCTCAGGTGCTTGAAATCCTGCTTGAGCGCAAAACCCTTTTCCATCGGGATGGAGCGGACGTAGACCTCGAGCGTCTGAAGCTCCCGGCCGCCGACGGATTCGATGGCTTTCAGCGCCAGGTCGTGAATTTCTGCGCTCTTGTCGAAGGCAGAGTAAATTTCATAGCCGTTTTCGCCGGTGAAGCCGGAGCGGTGGATGTAGACGGGGATGTCGCCGAGCTTGCGCTCGCAGATGCCGAATCTCTTGAGATCGTCGACCGGTGCGTCCAGCATGGTGTTCATCGCTTTGAGACTGTCCGGCCCCTGCACAGCGTACATATCCCAGTCGTAGGTGATGATCTTCGCGTGAATGTCGGCTTCGCCCTTGTGCTGCTCGATCCACGGCAGCAGACGCGGACCATAGAGGTCGGAGACCCAGTACAGACCGTCTGCCATGTGCATGACGATCACATCGTCGATGATCTCGCCGGTTTCGTCCAGCGAGGCGGTGTATTTCGAGCGCCCGACCGCGACCTTGGAAATGTCGCTGATATAGATTTTTTGCAAGACTTCCAGTGCGTCCTTGCCGGTAATTTCTACGAGATCGTGCGTCCAGCGGTAGAATCCCACGCCCTTGCGGATAGCATCGGCATCGGCGCGTGCGACTTTATCTTCTCTGAATAACATCGTTCGGCACCTCCTTACAGCATCCGCAGGTCTTCCTTGCGGATAACCTTGATGAGCATATCTTCTTCGTTGCGGTCTTCAATGACGCACGACCATTCCGGACTGACGAGCGTCTTCGCCGCGCCGTTCCACTGCGCTTCGTAGGCGTCGACCAGCTCATCGAGCGGTGCCATTTCATAGCGCGCCGTAAAGTCCTCCGACTTGACCTTGATCCAGGTCTCGTCCTTCGTCCAGCGCACCATCTCATACGGCACCTGCTGCACGTCGAGCATATAGCGGATATATCCACCGAGGATCCGGCCGTCATTCTCGTCCATCTCATGCGGCACGCCGAGGTAGCTGCGCAGCCCCTCCTTGGCGAACGGATCGATGAACTGATTCTTGCCTGCCGTGGCAAAGACGATGCGGAACACGCGCAGGAACTCATCCTCGTCGGGCGCCATGTCCTTGATTGCCATCATTGGGAACTGGATCGACCAGACCCAGCCCATCTGCGCGACCCAGTGATAGGCTTTTTCGAGCGACGTTTCCTCGCCAAAATTTTGCGTGTACTGACCGTTGCGCAAACACTGCCCCTCCTTGACCATGCGCTCGCGCGGCGTGTCGTGGATGGGATCGACGGGCTGCTGCATATGATCGAGCCACCCCTGCTTTGGGAGGTTATAGACGTCGCGGCGCTCTGCCACGACGCGGCAGTGCTTGTTGCCGCAGCCGCGCGCCTGGCACATATTGAGTGCGACCTCGTTCTCCGTGCCCTTAGACGAAGCTAAGTCAAAGTTTGCCGTGAACATACTGGTCGTCATGTTGCACAGCTCACTGCCGACGATGTCCCACGGACAGGTGTCGAGTTCCTTTTCCACGCGGTTGCGCGTGAACTGCACGACGCGGCCGGCCATGTTCTCCCACTCGTCGCCGGAGTCGCCGGTGATGCCGCCGAGCCAGCTCGATTTTTCGCACAGCTCCGGGATGTTGAACGCCTCATAGAGCGATGCATTGACATAGTCCTTCTGCTCCTCCGGCGTACCCGCGACGGCCATGTTCATCATGTTGGCGATGTCGCAGATGGCTTCTGTACGCTTTTCCCAGCTCGGCTCAAAGATGCGCATGACCTGAAACAGATTCGCGGTCATGGCTGCGATCTGCCGGTTGAGCTGCCGGTAGGCTTCTTCCTCCGTGATGAGCTTGCCCCACGCGGTCGGGAAGCATTTCCGCTGCTCCAGTTTTTCCTTTAGCATGGTATTCCTCCTGTTCCTTTTTTCTACGATACCTTTATTATAAAAAACAGCGTGTGCTGCGAAAATGCTGCAAATTGCGCGGTTTTTGCCGCTTTGCGCCGTACAGTTTGTACGGCGATAAATCATACAATTTGTACGTGTTGTTTTTGTGCAAAGTGGCGATTATTATGCTCTTGGTCAGTGCATCTCCTACAATTTGTACGGGCGTTTCGTTGACAGAGACTATCCGTTGGAATATAATAAGAATCGAAAAAATATGATTGGAGGAGGCTCCATGAAGCTGTGCGCGGACATTCTCTATTGGAGACTGAAGGAGGAGCTGAAGGCCGTCGAGCTGCACGGCGCGGGCAGTATGGAGCTGGCGCTGAGCCGCCCGGAGTTTTATCTCGACCGGACGCAGACGTTTGAGAAAAATCGTGTCTACGTCTGTTCTGCCGACCATCTGCCCGTGCGTCCGTCGCTGAGCGAAAATGTATGCCTTGTCTGCCTCGGGCAGCACTGGAATCTGACGGCGTTCTATGATCGGTGCAGCGTGATCGTGGTCGAGGCAGATACGGATATTTTCCGGGTGTTCAATCTGGTGCAGCGCATTTTTGACCGATACGAGGCGTGGGAAGAAAAGCTGTGGCACATTCTCCGCCACGGCGCGAATCTGCCGCAGATGCTGGAGGTCAGCCGCAGCATTTTCGGCAACCCTATGCAGCTGATCGGCTCAGATTTCCGTTACCTTGCCGTGACAGATGAGGAATACTTTCAAAAAGATCTCGGCATTCGGCTGGATACCGAGACGTTTGATGCGGAGAAAATGGCAACATTTCTGTCTCTGCACGACCTTTCCACCCATGTGCATGAGCCGCTGCTGCTGGAACTGCAGGACACACGGACGCTGTCGGTCAATGTGTTCGATCAGGAAGAATACCTCGGCTGTCTGACGATCTTTGAAGCCTTCCGCCCGCTTCGGGACTCTGACCGTTCTCTTGCGGTTTTTCTGGTTAAGCTCCTGCGGCAGGCGATCCAGCAAAACCCGGTGCTTGCCAGCACCCGGTCTGCCGTTCGCCGCGCACTGCGCAGCGTCATTGCCGGGCAGCCGGTCGATTTTGAGCTGCGGCGGGCACTCAGTCAGGAAAACGGACAAACGGAATGGGTCTGCGTTCGCCTTCAGCCGAAGCTCGGCGCGGCTCCGCTGCCCGGCGCGTATCTGTCCGCCGCGTTGGAGGAACGGCACCCCGGCGCGATGGCATTTGAGTTTGAGCGCACCGTCGCCGCGTTTCTGCCCGCCGCGCAGGCCGAACGCGAGACGACAACGCAGCTTCTGCCGCTTTTGGACAAACTTGGTCTGATCTGCGGCGTATCCGGCGCATTTTCCAATCTGTATGAGGCCAATCAGGCGTGGTTTCAAGCGTCCAGCGCGCTGCAAAACGGACTTTTGCAGGATGGAAGCTGTACAGTCTTTTACTTTCAGGACTATCTGCTGCCGCAGCTGCTCTCCGGTGCGCTGGCAGGCAGGCCTTCCTGGGTCTATTACCCGGACGGGCTGAAGAAACTGAAAGCGCACGACGAAAACTCGCAGGTCTCGTATCTGGAGACGCTGCGCGTCTATCTCGACAACAACCTTTCCGTCACCAAAACGGCGGCGGCTCTGTATCTGCACCGCTCGACGCTGCTGGATCGCCTCGCCCACATCACACAGATGCTCGGCTGCGACCTCAAGAACCCGGACTTCTGCCTGATACTCGGTATTCTCCTCCGCGCAGAATTGCAGCAAAAGCGAATCACTCAGCCAAAACCATAATTTGCATCTGACTACTGTTTGACTACTATTGTCCGCGAAACCTTAAAAGCCGGTTTGTCTAGTGCTTTCAATGATTTTGCAACAATTCAGAAAAGACGGACGTTTTCATCGAAAGCTGGACATTCCTTGAAAACACAGCATTTTATCAGGATGCGCCTGAAAACTCCGACTCTGTAGGTCGCACGTTCGAATCGTGTCGGGCGTACCATAAAAATACCCACCCTACCGGGGTGGGCATTTTTATTGCCCGATACGGTTCGAAGTTTATGCCCCGGAGAGGTAAATCGTGTCTGGCGTACCAAAAATTCAGTGAAATCATCTGATTTAACGGAATTTTTATATGAATTTGTTTGAATTTCAGCTTTTAAAGCATAGCGCAACCGGACAGAGCTTTTTGGGGGATAGCTTAGATTTCCAGACTACTTTGCATAATCTGGCTCGCCGCTTTCTTGTTCTTGTCAAAGGCGTGGGTGTAGATATCCAGCGTGGTCGACGGTTGGCTGTGTCCTAAGAGTCCGGCAACCGTGCCGACGTCCGTGCCGCTGGCGATGAACAGGCTTGCCGCCGTGTGGCGCAGACTGTGGACGTTCAGATCGTCGGGCAGATCGTTCGCGCGGAGGATTTTTTTGAAGCGCCATGTGAATGTCGACGGCGTCATCGGGAGCTGCATTCCTTTCCTGCGGAACACATAATCGTCTTTCGTCAGCTTGCGCTGGTCATACCGTGCAGTTTCTGCGACGCAGAAGGCTTCGTATTCGCGCAGAAGGCTTTCCATCTCTGTCGAGAAATAGACGTAGCGGTTGCCCGCCGTGGTTTTCGGCGCTTTCACGATGATCTCATCGCCAGTTGTTTTGACGGCATTGCGGCAAACGTGGATGCTGCGCCCGGCGTAGTTGACGTCCTCCCATTTGAGCGCACAGCACTCCCTACGGCGCATACCAGTGGCGATGATGAGCTTGAAGTACGCTTCATAGAGGATGCTTCCGGCTTCCAACGCACGGATGCGCTTTTCCATCGTTTCATCGTCCGCAATCTTTTTCTCTTTCTTCTGACCTGCATATTTGTAGGTGCGCCACGCCGGGTTGTGATCCAAATAGCCGCCATCCATCGCGTCGGAGAGGATGCCGCACAGACAGCTGTGGGCACCTTCAACCGTCGCTTCGGAGAGCGGCTTTCCGTTCGCCGTACGGTCGTTGTGTTCTGCTGGAATCCGAACGGGCGTAAACAACAGCCGATGCTCTGCGGGAAAAGGCTTCTTTCGCGCGATGGATTCTGCTTCAGCTATCTCGCAGACTATGATCAAACTTCCATCAGACAGGATCGTTGAGTTGGATGGAACCGGAGAATGTGCATTCGCCGCAAACCATGGGAAAGCCGACCAAGTTTTCCTCCGAATACGATTTCATTCTGACAGTATACAAGAGTAGTGCGTTTCCACATTCCTACCAGGACAGTAGCTCTGGCGGTAGTTGGTGCAATTGTTGCCCGTCGGACGCGTCTGCTGTTTGAGCAGCATCTTGGGTGTTATCTGAAAACTCCCAATGTGACCGGCAGCGAGGAATTTTTGCGCTGAGCAAGACGTTTTTTCGTAGGAATACTGACGTATTTCAAGGAAAAAATGGCGCGGCGCAGCGTGAAAAGATCCTCTGCCCGGGTGCGTCGGGAGTTTTCAGATACACCCTAGGCTTTAACGGCACCACATACGAATGCACAAAACGGCCCGCACCGAAAAGATGCACCGTACCAGTAAGACTGGACAATAGACAAAACGGCCTCCTGTGCAGGATAATAACTACACAGGAGGTAATGTTATGTCAAAGCAAAAGCACACACTGGTAATGACAAAGGTCTCGTCGTGTCCATACGAGCAGAGGGATTGACCTTACGAGAGATAGGCAACGAGTTAGGACTAAGTCATAAACAAATGCGCGATTGGTCATACCGACACAATCGTGAGCAGCGGAATATAGCTCTAGACCAGCTATCAACGCCACAGATATTGCCGGTATCAGTAACTTTACAAGATCTTTGGACAACCGTTGCGGCAGCGGCCGGTAAGAACAGTTCAATTATCAGCCTGATCATCAATCTGTTTATCGGGAGCGCATTGGGCGCAAATGTAACGATTGCCCATGCGATAGGAGAACAAAATGACACCGTGGCGCATGATGCAGTCCCAATACCCATCATAACGGCATTGATAGGCGGTGTATTTGCGGCAATCGTCGGTGAACTGGCTGCAGTCCCGCTGCTTGGCTAGATGAATGTGCCAGATGATGTATTCCCTCTGGCACTGCTGTATCCATATGGAAAAACAGGGCGTAAGCACAATAATATGCATTTACACCCCCGCCGTTCCGGCACAAGCTGCCACGCTATCGAATATTGCGCACTTATGGGGCGAAGCCATTGATTATGGAGGTCATTTTATAAAGGTCAAAAAAGCAATCGGACGGAGCAAACCGCACCCGCGTGAGATGGTGCCGACCGATTTGATATGCGTTGGGATGGTGAAGAGACTCAACGTGTGCCGCGCGCTGTTTTTATGGCATTTTTCCAACCGGCATAGAGCGTTCTTGCCGCGTGCCGCGGTAGCATGGGCTGGTATACGGTTCTGGACTGCTTGGAACCGGGGATGGATGCCAGATCGTCCCAGAATCCGAGTTGGATTCCAGCCAGATAGGCCGCGCCGAGCGCCGAGCTTTCATCAATATTGTTCTGCTTGATCTCAGCGCCAGTGATATCAGCCTGAAATTGCATCAAAAACGTGTTTTTCGTCATCCCGCCGTCTGCATAAATGGGATACGTCTGCAAATCCGGTCCGAGTCCTGCATACAGGATATCCGTGATCTGGTAGGCAACGCCCTCCAGCGCCGCGCGAACCAGATGTGCCTTTCCCACTCCTCGCCGCATACCGATGATACAGGCTGCGGCGTTGGTGTCCCAATACGGTGTACCGAGTCCATTGAACGCCGAGACGAAATAGACGCCGTCCGTGCCAGAAATGCTGCGCGCCAATGCGTCGGTCTGCGCCGAATCCGGAATGATTCCCAGCTCATCAACCAGCCATCCGATCGACGCGCCCGCGCAGACTGCAGTTCCCTCCAGCACATAGGTTGGAACACCGCCAAGCTTCCAGGCAACGCCGGGCAGAAGACCGTTTTTTTCGGGCGTGGGCGTGCTTCCCATGTTCAAAAGTACCGAAACGCCTGTTCCATAGGTGGCCTTGATGGAGCCAGGGAGGAACGCGCCTTGACTGAGCAGTGCCGCGTTGCTGTCGCCCATGACGGCGGCAATCGGCCATTGCGGAAGGCCGGAAACATGACATCGGCCAAAAATCGCGTCGGAGTCAAGAATCTTCGGCAGCATGGCGCGCGGAAGCGAAAAGGTGTGCAGCGCGGCGTCCGACCAGTCCAGCGTATACAGATCCAGCAGCTGTGTCACACAGGCGTTTCCACAGTCCGTGACGTGGCTCTCGCCTCCTGTCAGGCACCAAATCAGCCAGCTATCTACACTGCCGAACGCCAGTTCACCACGTTCGGCTTGCGCTTGCAACTCCGGCTTTTCATCAAACAGCCAGCGCACCTTTGCAGCTGGCATAAATCCGCTGGGTACGGTTCCAGTGCTGGCATAAAACTCTGCGATGGCTGGTTCACTTAGGCGTTCGACCGCAGCCTGTCCCCGGCTGCACTGCCAGCCGATAAGAGGGGAGACAGGGCGGCCGGTTTTCCGGCTCCAAAGCACAAATGCCCCCGTTTGATTGGTAATGGCAATTCCAGCGATTTTTTCCGGTGTAGTGCCGCTGTGATGAAGAACGTCATAGATGCCGCGCAGAACATTCTGGAAGATTTCCTCTGCATCCTGCTCTACCCAGCCGGGCTGCGGGTAAAACTGGCGGTGCAGAATGTTGGATTTGTAGATGCAGATACCATCGCGATCAATCAGAAGGACTTTTGTAGAGGTGGTACTCTGATCAATGGAGAGAATATAGTTTGTACTCATGCTTACAGACTGTCAAGAATATCCAGAACGGCGCAGATTTGATCTTCGAAGGTGTCGCCGAATTTATGATGGAAGAAAGCACTGCCGATTGTGAAACGGTGAATCCCGCAGTCTGTAATTTCCAGCAGTCGCTGGCGGCTGTCGATGCTTCCGGCAACGCAGACTGATACGCCGCAGGCTGTGACCGCGCGCATCAGGGCAACCGGGTCGCCGGCATACCGGTAGCTGGCCAGATCGACGCCATCGACCCCGTTTCTTTTCAGAAGGGCGGCCTCATTCGCCATTTCTTCGATCGTTCCCTGCAAAACGGCGGGGCGGCCGACAATGGTTCCGATGGAGGGTTCATAGCCGAGTCCGTGCGTATGCAGGTAGTCCCTGACACGATCATAATAGCGCCCGCCGCTCATAACATCCGCACCGCATGCTACGGCAGTTTCTGCGCTTTGCAGACAGGCGTATTCCTCCGATTCTAGGGACTCTATGTATACAGTCTTTCCGGCAGCCCTCATGGTGGCTGCCAGAGTCTGCATCTGCTCGAATGGGATACCGACGTCCTTAAAACCCCAAAGCTTCACGGGCAGCGATGCACAGGCCTCAAAAGTCTCCGTTGCTTCTGGAACGGTTCGGTCATTCAGAGTCAGCATGACAATCAATTCCGGTTTCATATCCTTGCACTCCTTTTTGCATTTTCTTGAAAAGTTTCTTTTCTTAGTATAGCACTATTATATTTTGCTATTTATTTTTTGTCAATATTTTTTATTTCTTTCGTTTTGGTATTTACAAAGGAATAAATCCGTGTTACAATACCAGCACAGGCAATGCACCGGAAAATGCGAAAAGACTGTACTGAAGAAAACGACAAGGAGGATACCTATGCAATTTACAAAGGATCAGTTGATTGAACTGAGCCATCCGATTCTCGTCGGCAAGGAAAACTTCCCATATGAGCCGCATCCGCTCGGCTTTATTTCCCCAGATCACTGGTACATTGAGTGCATCTGCACCATTGGTTCTCATGTCAGCACACACATTGAGGTGCCGTATCATCGCAATGAGCATGGCGTCGACTGCAAGGACTGGCCGGTTGAAAAGCTGGTGGGCGAAGCGGTCGTGCTCAACTGTCTCGGAAAGAAGCCGAGAGAACCCATTACGCTGGAGGATGTTAAGAAGCAGGCACACCGTATCCATGAAGGCGATATGATTTTCCTGCATACCGGCTATGACAAGTTCTTCCGCGAGGAAAACTGGCAGCCGTATCCTCAGATTGATCAGGACGCGCTGGCGTTTTTGCTGTCGTTCAAACCGAAAATTATCGGAACGGACGCCTCGGGTATTGAGATCCCTGGCGAGAAGACACAGGAGCTGGATGGTGAGCCGAATCATGTTGCGTGCTTTGCAAATGGAACCGCGATTGTGGAGTCGCTGACCAATCTGGAGGCTATTGCCGACTGCCGTCCGACGGTTTTCGTTCTGGCGCTGAAAATGGAAAAAATGGACGCGTCCCCGGTGCGGATCATCGCCATCAAGGATCTTTGATCAAGTGCTGAGACTAAGGTAACACCGCACAATTGCGACTGCGCGCTTTGGTGGATCTTTTTCGCCAATCCTGCGGCTTGAAACGCTTGAAATATGTCGCGGTCGTTGGCGTCAAAGACGCCTTACGGATGCGGGCACATACAGGATTCCTGCACTTTTCAAATATTGGCTTGACGAAACATCTCGCGCCGAAGATGCTTGCCGAATTGTGCGGTGCTGCCCTAAAAAATCCTCCGGTTTCAAATCTGAAACCGGAGGATTTTTTGTATGCTGCCATCAAAGCATATTCAGTATTTTGTAGACCTCGTCCGGCTGCGCATCGGCGGCAGTAATATCGCGTACGATGCGGCCGTCTGCGAACAGCAGGATCCGGTCGCACAGCTGCAATAGCTCGTTGAGATCCGGGGATACCATCATAATTGCCGCGCCCTTTGCCGCCAACTCGCCGAGAATATTATACAGCTCAATTTTACCCGCGCCGTCCACATATACCGTCGGATTATCCAGCAGATAGACGCTGCAATGACCATGTAGGCAGCGCGCCAGAAGCAACTTTTGCCTGTTTCCTTTGCTGAGCTTTGCAAGCCTGGGACTGTCAGTCCGGATGCCGAGACGGCGGGCATAATCGTTATAGATAAGCTGTTCTTCTGTCTGGTCGATCAGATGCAGATCGTTCATAACTGCGGCCAAGTTGGTAATTGTGATATTCTGCGCGAGCGGGAGATTGGAAAAAGCGCCGCCGGTTTCCGGAAGATAGCCGATTTTTACATACGCCTCATCCGGATAGAAATGAATCGAGCCGGCGCTGATCGGATTTAGACGAGCAATCGCACGCAAAAGGCTGCTGCGGCCGGAGCCGGACAAACCGTAAATGCCGAGGATTTCGCCACGGCGAAGGGAAAACTGGACATCCTTCAGATGCTTACTTTGTAAACCCTCCACGCAGAGCACGGGTTTTCCAGGTGCGATATGCCGCTTGGGGATGCTGGCAAAGCCCTGCGGTGGAAGAATGTCCTCGGAGGCCAATTGAATTTCTCCGCCGGTTAATGGCGTGATACGGATCAGGCCGTTTTTCAATGTGATTAGCTCGTCCGCACAGTACTGGTTGTGCTGGAAGGTGTGTGTGGTCAAAACGATGGCACAGCCGCGTGCCTGTGCCTTTCGAAGCGCAAACAGCGCTTGCTGACGTTCCCCACTGTCCAGATATGCGTCAAGCTCATCGATTAGAAGCACTGAGGGTTCGGAATACAGCGAACGCGCTAGCTGCAACAGGCACTTTTCAGACGGCTTCAACTGAGAAACTGTCCGGTCAAGCGGAAAATGAAAGCCGTAGCTCTGGAAATACCGCTCGATATCCTGTCGGAAGCGGCGTGGATGGAACAGACGGTGCGTTTTAGATGGATGGCCGATGTAGAGATTATCCAAAACGGTCAGATTCTCAAACAGCTCGAAGGTTTGTCCGCAATAGGAAATCTTCATATGCACTGCGCGGAAGGGGGTCATGTCAACCGGCTCACCTTGACAGAGCAGCGTACCGCCGGACGGCACGTAAAGGCCGCACAGCAGGCGCAGAAGATTGGTCTTACCGGAGCCATTTGCGCCCAGAATCAGATAGAACCTGCCGGGAAAAATGGACAGGCTGATATTCTGGAGTAGCGAGACTTTGTCGCGGACGAGACTGACATTGCGAAGCTCCAAATACGGCTGTTCTGCGCCGCTCACAACGAATCCCCCCCTCCGACAGAGGAAGCAAGAATATCATAGCCAAGAAAGAGCTTGATATTGTTCTCATAAAAGTAATTTTTGTAGTCCTCCGGGAAATTGCCGGAGGAGATCAGCGTGTTGACGGAGGTGAGTGGGCCAAGACTCTGGAATGAGGCCCTGTTGCACTTGCTTGCGTCCGCAGCAATGATCATTTCGTTGGCATGGGCGCGCAGGCGATGGAAGAGGTTATACTCATCCGCGCTGACAACGGAATAGCCGCACTTGAAATCAATGCCGGAGACACCGTAAAAAACCTTTTGGAAATACATGCTTTCAATGTTATTGGCCGCAAGGTCGCCGGATAGATAAGGAAAGGCGTCGTTCAGAAGCCGGCCGCCGACCAACATGACCTGCGCTTTCGGGTTTTCCGCGAGCGCAAGCGAGGCTAGGACATTGTTGGTAACGACACGGACAGCCTTGTCGCACAGCGCCTTTGCGATTGCACAGCAGGTATTGCCGCCGCCCAAAAAGAACCATTCGTTATCTTCAATATAATCTGCGGCAACACGGGCAATCTGCATCACATCATCTGAAAACTGAAAATGCAGCGTCGTTCCTACGCCGACGGTGACAGGAGGAACAGGAACGGCCGTTTCACACAGAATGGCGCCGCCGTGTGTGCGGTAGATGAAACCGTCCTGCTCCAACTGTTCCAGATCACTGCGGATTGTGACATTGGAAACGCCGAGAATATCGCTTAGCGTCTGCACATCCACTTGCGTACGGTTCGCAATGATTTCTTTTATTTTCA
>CAKUJA010000007.1 GCA_934661135.1 uncultured Oscillospiraceae bacterium | reverse complement strand
TTCTTCCGATTTCCTCCGCACCCAAAGGAACGCTTTTTTGAACCCATTCTTTTCTTTCTCTGCCAGAAAGAAAAGAATGGGGGCGCAAATCCTTTTGGCGCTCCAAAAAGAAAACGCCGTCCGCTCTTTCCCTGAAATTGAAAAAACAGCCGCCCTCCCGGGCGGCTGTCTCCTGCATTCAGTCCTTATTAAAAATCTTGAAGATCTCGTCGATGTCGTCGATGTCCTCCGCAGCCTGTGCCTTGGCCTTTTCGCCCGCCGCAGAATACGCGCCGAGCTTCGTCGTCGGCTGCTGGCGCTGCTTATCGTCAAAGCCGGTGGCGATGACGGTGACGCGCATCTCGTCCTCGAGGTTGTCGTCAAACGCCGCGCCGAAGATGATGTTCGCCTCGGGGTTGGCAGCTTCCATGACGATGTTCGCCGCAGTCTCAACGTCGTCGAGGGCCAGCTCGCTCGAGCCTGCCACGTTGATCAGCACGCCTGTCGCGCCGTTGATCGACGTCTCAAGCAGCGGGCTGGACACAGCCGCCATCGCGGCCTGCTCCGCCTTGTCGCGGCCTGCCGCCGTGCCGACGCCCATGTGCGCGTGACCCGCGTCCTTCATAATTGCGGACACGTCCGCGAAGTCGAGGTTGATGATGACGTGCTCCGAGTAGCCAACCAGCTCGGAGATCGAGCTGACCGCCTGCTTCAGCACATCGTCCGCGATGCCGAATGCGTTGGCAAACGTGATCTTCTGGTCGGTGACGAACTTCAGCCGGTCATTCGGAATGATAATCAGCGAGTCGACCTTGTCGGTCAGGTTCGCAATGCCCATTTCGGCCTGACGCATCCGGTTCGCGCCTTCAAACTTAAACGGCTTGGTCACAACGCCAACCGTCAAAATGCCCTTGTCGTGCGCAATCTGCGCAATGATCGGCGCCGCGCCGGTGCCGGTGCCGCCGCCCATGCCGGCCGTGATAAAGACCATATCCGTGCCGTCGAGCGCCTGCGAAATCACGTTCTTGGATTCCTCGGCAGATTTCTGGCCGATCTCCGGCTTCGAGCCTGCGCCCATACCGCCGGTCAGCTTTTCGCCAATCTGGATTTTGTTTTCGCACTTGGACTTGTTGAGATCCTGCTTATCGGTGTTGACCGCGATGAACTCCACGCCGCCCACGCCGCTGGTAATCATCCGGTTGATAACGTTGTTGCCGGCGCCGCCGACGCCGATGACTTTAATATTGACTACTTTTTCTGCAAAATCTGCCATATGACTTCCTCCTATGTATGAAGCGCCCGAATCAAAGCGTTCTCAAGTTCCGTAGAAATGGTTTTCACTCTATTTTATACTGGATTGCCGTCGCGGTCAATAGAAATCTGGAAAAAACGTCTTTTTTCTCCGTATTTTTCCCGCGCATTTTCTCAGGCCGCCGGCTGGAAGGTCGCTTTTTTGCTTGCCGCCTCGGTCAGATCGATCGTTCCGGCCTGATATTCGCTCAGCTCCGACAGGATGCTCGTCAAATACTGCACCTTGTAGGCCAAATCGTCCGTGCCGCCAAGCTTGATCGTGTAGCGGTCGTCATATTGGACTGTGATGTCGTAGTCCTTCTCCACATTCACCGCCGCCACGTGCTCCAAAATACCGGTGCCGTCCAGCTCTGCCAATACAGCCAGCGCCGCGTCCAGACGGCTCTGCTCCACTGCCGTCACTGTCATCCCGGCCGACGGTGCCTTCACGCTCACGCCGACAATCTGCGGCTGTCCCTCCGGCAGCTCCCCGTCCACCTTTTCCAGCGCCTTGCCGCGGCTGTTGATAAGCCATGTCGTATTCACGTCGGTCTGCACGGCAAATGCCGCCTCGCTCTCCTTGACCTGGATCACGATCGTGTCCGGCATCGAGCGCACAATCCCGCGCACCTCCTCCACATAGGGCAGCGCCGCAAGGATATTGCCCGCTGTCGTGGCCTTGTTGACCAGCAGCAGATTGTCTCCGATCTCTACACCGGACGCCGCAATCACGTCCTCCGCCGAATAGATCGAGTTTCCCTGCACCTCAATCGTCGTTACCTTGAAGAAGATCGCCACGCCGAAGATGATCGCCGCCACAACCGCCAGCATGATAATCAGTCTCGGCGCCACGCCGCTGGACACTTTTCGGTTTTTTGCCTGCTTATTTCTTCCTGCCATTATGGTTTTCCCCTTTTCCGCCGCTTTTATCCGGCGGTTGTTCGTTCCACCTGCGCGCCCAGCGCGCGCAGTTTTTCCGCAAATCGTTCATAGCCGCGGTCGATGTGCTCCACGCCCGCAACCGTGCTTTCGCTCTCCGCCTGAAGCGCCGCAAGCACCAGCGCCGCGCCGCCGCGCAGATCATATGCCGCCAGCCTTGCGCCGTGCAGCGCTGCCGCGCCGCGAATCACCGCCGCTCTGCCCCGCACAAAAATCTCCGCGCCGAGCTTTTGCATCTCCGGCACATGATGAAATCGGTTTTCAAACAGCGTCTCCGTGATCCGGCTCTCACCCTGTGCGCGCAGCATTGCCGCGCTGAAAAGTGCCTGGCAGTCGGTCGCAAATCCCGGATAGGCCGCAGTTTCCACATCGCCAACCGCCCGGAGCGGCGCGCTGCGCCGCAGAACGACCGCGTCGTGCTCCTCCCGAAGCTCGCACCCGGCGCGCTGCAGCAGTCTTGTCAGCTCCGGCAGCAGCGCTGCCTGCGTCCGCTGCAAGCGGATCTCCCCGCCGCAGCCGGCCGCTGCGCAGAGGAACGTCGCCGTCTCAATCCGATCCGGCATCACGGTATATGTCGTGCCGTGCAGCCGTTCGCCGCCCAAAATCCGCAGCTCCCGCGTTCCGCTGCCTTCGATGGCCGCGCCCGCGCTGCGCAAAAAGTTCACCATATCCGTGATTTCCGGCTCTATCGCGGCATTTTGCAAAACCGTTTCACCGCTGCACCCGAGCGCCGCCAGAATCGCGTTCTCCGTCGCGCCAACGCTGATGCGCGGAAACGCAATCCGCGCCCCGCGCGGCGTATTCCATGCGATTTGATAACATCCCTCAGCTTCTACGCAGCTTGCGCCCAATTTCTCAAACGCCTGTAAATGGTAATCAATCGGCCGCTTCCCAAGCGGACAGCCTCCCGGCAGCGGCACTTCTGCCGCACCGTGTGCCGCAAGCAGCGCACCGGCAAACAGCACCGACGACCGCATCCGCGCCGCCAGCGCCGCAGGTACCGCCGTCCGCGTCAGCGCTTTTGTGTCCACCACCAGCGTCCTCCCCGTGCGTAATACCCGCGCGCCAAGCGCGCGCAAAATCTCGCATGAGGTCTCCACATCGGTAATATCCGGGCAATTATGTAAAACACACGTGCCGCGGCACAGTGTGCAGGCTGCCAAAATCGGCAGCACGCTGTTCTTTGCGCCGCTGACCGGCACCTCCCCTTGCAGCGGCGCTCCGCCGCTGATCCAAAGCTCCTGCATACCCTTCCCTCCACAATCCGGATGGTTTCCCCATCCTATGCGGAGGTTCCGGGTGCTGTGTCAACGCCTGCTGAGTTCCAGCGCGGTCTGATAAATGCGTTCCGCCGCATCCACGACCGCCATATTTGCCGCCGCCGAGCGCATCTCGCGGCAGCGCTTGCCGTCGGCAAGCAGTTGTTTTGCCGTTTCGTAGAGCGTATCGCCGTCGCACTCGTTTTCCCGGATGACCACGGCCGCGCCGTTCTTTTCCAGCACACGTGCGTTCTTTTCCTGATGATTGTCCGTCACGTTCGGCGACGGCACCATGATACACGGCGTCGCCGACGCGCAGACCTCTGCGATCGTCGCCGCACCCGCGCGGCAGATAATAAGGTCGGCCGCCGCCATCACCTGCGGCATATCATAGATATATTCCCGCAGCTCGAGCATCGGGTGGCCTGCAAGGTCAACGCCCTGCTCCTTTACATACTCCGGCATCCACCGCCAGCCGAACGAGCCGGTCGCGTGGATATGGCGGTAGGGCGTTCCGTCGTCCTGCTCGCGCTTCATAAAGCGCGCGATCTTTTTGTTCATCTCCCGCGCGCCAAGACTGCCCCAGCAGGACACGATCAGCGGCTCGTCGCCAACACCGAGCGCGCGCCGCGCGTCCTCCCGGTTTGTATAGAGGAAGCTCTCGCGCACCGGCGTCCCCGTGACCACCACACTGTCGGGGTTGGAGTACTGCTCGCGGCTCTCCGGGAACGACACCATAATCCGTGTCACGTCTTTTTCCACCATGCGCGTTGTCAGTCCCGGCACGGCGTTCGATTCATGCACCGCTGTCGGAACGCGGAGCTTTCCGCCCATCCGCAGCGCCGGGAAGCTCGCGTAACCGCCCGTACCGACAATGACATCCGGGTCAAACGCTCGAATCAACGCCTTCGCCTTCCGCATTGAGCCGGACATATGCACCAGTGTCATTACATTGTGCCAAATGGCCTTCGGCGCGAAACTTCGCTGATAGTTGGAAATTTTTAATGTTTCCAGCCGAAACCCCTCTCTGGGCACCAGCTTGTTTTCCATTCCATCCTCTGCGCCGATGAATAAAATCTCGCAGTCCGGATGCCGCTCCTGCATGAGCTTGGCGACGGCGATGGCCGGATAGATGTGCCCGCCCGTGCCGCCGCAGGTAAAGATGACTTTCATAGCATCACCTTACAGCAATTTATTATCGTTCTGTCTCGAAACCGCCAAAATCAGGCCCATTTCAAAGAGCTGAATCAGCAGCGCCGTCCCTCCGTAGGAGAAAAACGGCAGCGAAATGCCGGTCGCGGGCAGGAAGTTCGTCACAACGCCGATGTTCAAAAACACCTGCAGCGCGAGGTGCGTCGTCAGTCCCGCCGCCATCAGCGCGCCAAACCGGTCGCGCGCGTGCATTGCGATCCAATACCCGCGCAAAATCAGCATCACAAACAGCGCAATAACCACCATCGCCCCGATAAATCCAAGCTCCTCGCAGACAATCGGGAAAATATAGTCGTTGTGCTCCTCCGGCAGATACAGATATTTCTGCCGCCCTTTTCCAAGGCCGAGTCCCATCAACCCGCCGGAGCCAATCGCGTAGAGCGACTGCAAAATCTGATATCCGGTGTCCGTCGGGTCCGACGCCGGGTCGCGCCAGGCGGTCACGCGGTCGCCCGCATATCCCATCTGTGTCAGATAGATCACCGCGAAAATTCCAACCAGCACACCGCCGGCCACGAACCACCGAAGCCGCACGCCGCCGAGGAACATCATCACCGCGCCGAGCGCCAGCATGATGAGAATACACGAAAAATGCCGCTCCAGCGCAACCAGTCCGGACAGCACCAGCAAAATCGCCGCAAACGGCAAAATGCCGTACCGAAACGTCTGCATCTTCTCGCGGTAGATCGACATCAGCGACGCGAACGACATCACAATCGCCACCTTCGCCAGCTCCGACGGCTGGAAGCGGATGCCCGCCACCGTAATCCACCGCTTCGCGCCGTGCGACGCCTCGCCGATAAACGGCACCAGCAGCAGGAAAAAAACCGACACGCCCAGCACGATAAACGACGCAAAGCGCCACATCTGATAGTTCAGCCGCGAAATAAACAGCATCACGCCAATCCCGGCCACGGCGAAAATCGCCTGCCGGGCGAAATAATACGTCGACTTGCCCGTCTCCTGATAGGCGCGGGCGTAGCTGGCCGAAAACATCATAATGACGCCGATCATTACCAGCAGCACCGTCAGCGCGAGAAACGGCAGATCCAGCAGTCCGCGTTCGTCAAGAATCACGCGATCCTTCGGCTGCTTCGGCTGCGGAAGGCGCTCGACATTGTTTTCATATACCGTGGTTTCCGATGCCATCGCCGTTCCTCCTTTCCCGCAGCCTTCTCAGAACCGGTGCATCACGCCGATAAACGCGAGCACACACATCACAATCGTAATTCCGGCAAACACCGCCACAATCTTGACCTCGCTCCATCCGCATAGCTCAAAATGGTGGTGAATCGGGGTCATCTTGAAAATCCGTTTGCCGTGCGTCAGCTTGAAATACGTCACCTGCATGATGACCGAGAGCGTCTCGCAGATGTAGACTAGGCCGACCAGAATCAAAATCAGCGGCATATCCAGCGCAAAGGCCAGTCCGCACACCGCCGCACCGAGGAACAGCGAGCCGGTGTCGCCCATAAACACCTTGGCCGGGTGGAAGTTATACACAAGGAACGCCGCCAGTCCGCCGGCGAGCGCCGCCGGCAGCAGCGCCAGCGTCGTCTTTCCCCAGAGCGCCGCGCAGACCGTGAAAAATACCATCACCGGAATCGTAACGCTCGACGAAAGGCCGTCGACACCGTCCGTCAGGTTGACCGCGTTGACGCAGCCGACGATGACAAACATGGCAAAAATCAGATAGACCACCCACGGAATGTCAAACGTCACGTTCCAAAACGGGATATACAGGTCGCACGTCAGATCACCATTGTGCCGCAGCAGCGCTAGATAGGCTCCTGCCGCCGCGAGCTGCAAAGCAAACTTTTGAATGGCCGTCAGGCCGAGGTTGCGCTTGTACTTCACCTTGACAAAATCGTCAAGAAACCCGATCAGGCCAAACACCAGCGCAAACGCCAGTACATACAGGTGTGTGCGGTAGCCCGCCATCATGCTCCGCCATCCGGCGGCCACGGTGCAGAGCGTCACCGCGGCGATGAACATGATGCCGCCCATCGTAGGCGTGCCGGCCTTGCTGTTGTGCCAGCTCGGGCCGATCTCCCGGATCGACTGCCCGGCCTTCAGCGCGCGCAGCGCCGGGATCAGCAGCCTTCCAAATACCAAAGACAGCACAAAGCTGCATAAAATAACAACTGCAATTTGCATGAGATTGCGTTCCTCTTTTCTTTTGCGTTAACCTTCGCGGAAAACCGAAGCTCCGGCAGCTTACCCTTCCTCGTTCAGGAACAACTGCAGCACCTTTTCCATCCGCATTCCGCGGCTGCCCTTAAAGAGCACCACGTCGCCCTCCGACACGCGCATTTTCAGCATATGCGTCATGTCCTCGTGCGTATCGAAATGATCCATATTTTTTGGATTCATACCGCCGGTGATCGCGCCGGTCAGCGTGCGCACCGAATGCTCGCCGTAGGTCAGCAGAATGTCCGCGCAGCCAACCGCAAGCCGCCCAATACGAAAATGCTCCGCCGCCGAGCGGTTGCCAAGCTCCAGCATATCGCCGAGCACCGCGATCCGCTTGCCGTTCGTCTTGATGCCCTTCAGCACATCCAGTGCCGCCTCCATCGACTCCGGACCCGCGTTATAGCAGTCCTCGATGATCGTCACGCCGTTTTTCACATAGATTCTCTGCCGCATCCCGGTGTTGCGGAACGCGGAAAACCGCGCCTGAATTTTCTCCGGCTTCACGCCGAGCAGCAGCGCCACCGTTGCCGCGGCCAGCGCATTGTAGACCGCATGGCGGCCAAGCATCGGCACGAACACCTCAAACTGCTGCCCGAAGCCCTGCACAACGAAGCGTTCGCCGTCCTCCAGATCCTCAATTCCGGTCGCGACCACGTCGCAGGCATGGTTTTCAATGCCGTAATAATATTTCTTATGCGTCCCGGTCGCGCGAATATTCCAAAGCAGCGGCTCATCGCCGTTGAACACGCCCACGCCGCCCGGCAGCATATCATGCATGATCTCCAGCTTGGCCTGCAAGATACCCTCCCGCGTGCCGAGATGCTCGATGTGCATCGTGCCGATGTTGGTAATCAGCGCAATGTCCGGCTTTGCGATCTCCGCCAGATATTCCATTTCGCCGAAGTGGTTCATGCCCATTTCGAGCACGGCAACCTCGGTGTCCCCCGGCATATTCATGATCGTCATCGGCAGTCCCAGGCTGTTGTTCTGGTTGCCCTCCGTCTTGGCCGTGCGGAACGACGCTTCCAGCAGCGTCGCGGTCATCTCCTTCGTCGTCGTCTTGCCGACGGAGCCGGTAATGCCCACCACCTTCACATCGAGCATCGCGCGGTATCCCGCGGCAATCGCGCCGTAGGCCTTCATTGTGTCCTCCACCTCGATGGCCGGCAGATCGGCATCGATCGGGCGGCTCACCAGCGCGGCCACCGCACCGTGGCTGATCGCGGCCTCGGCAAAGTCGTGGCCGTCCACCTTGTCGCCCTTGAGTGCAATAAACAGGTCTCCGCTTCGCACCTTGCGGGAATCCGACTGAATTCTGTTGACGCAGAGCGGCTCATACTGCGGCAGGATCTTGCCGCCGCACCATGCCGCGATTTGTTTGAGTGTCAGTTCTTTCATACGCTTCTCTCCAAATACGATGCAACAACTTCTCGTTCGTCCAGATGTCTCTTTTCGTGACCGATCTCCTGATAGGTCTCGTGCCCTTTTCCGCAGAGCACGATCACGTCGTCCTTCTGCGCGTGCGCGAGCGCCCATTCAATGGCCTTCGGCCGGTTTTCAATCACAACCGGCTCGCTCCCCTTCATTCCGGCCACAATCTGCCGGATGATCTCATCCGGATTCTCCGTGCGGGGATTGTCCGACGTCACAACCGCAACATCGGCCAGCCGCGCGGCAATCCCGCCCATCACGGGGCGCTTAAACGGATCGCGGTCCCCGCCGCAGCCGAATACTGCAATCACGCGCCCGCGGCAGAATCCGCGAACCGTATTTAAGATGTTCTCCAAGCTATCCGGCGTATGCGAATAGTCAATGAGCACCGTGTAGTCCTTTCCCGGCGTCGGCACAACCTCCGCCCGACCCTTCACGCCCTTCGCCGTTTCCAGCGAGGCTGCAATCTGCGCCAGCGGAATGCCAAGCGCCTGCGCACTCTGAATCACGCCGAGCGCGTTGTAGACCGAGAACGCGCCGGGAATCCCCAGCCGAATTCGCGCCTGCTCCGCTCCGGCCACCGCGTCAAATTCCACACAGCTCGGGAACAGCGCAATGTTCTTCGCGCGCAGCTCCGCGCCGCCCTTCGCGCTATACCGCAGTATGCGGCACGTCGCATCCTTGACCAGCCGCGCCGTCCAAGGGTCGTCCGCGTTCACGCAGCCGATCTCGCACATCCGAAACAGCAGTCCCTTCGCGTCGCAGTAGTCCTCCATATCCCTGTGGAAATCGAGGTGATCCTCCGTCAGGTTCGTAAACGTGCCCACCTTAAAGTGCACGCCCGCCACGCGGTCGAGCGTCAGCGCGTGCGAGGAAACCTCCATCACCACGTGTGTGCACCCCTCCGCCGCCATGCGTGCAAACAGGCCTTGCAGCTCATAGCTCTCCGGCGTCGTGCGCTCCGTTGGGAGCGCTTCGTCTCCGATCATATTCTGAATCGTCCCCACCAGGCCGACCTTCGCGCCCAAGCAGTCCTCCAAAACGTGCTTGAGCAGATAGGTCGACGTCGTCTTGCCGTTCGTTCCGGTCAGGCCGATCATCGTCATCTTCTCTGCCGGCCGGCCGAACCAGTTCGCCGACGCCAGTGAGAGCGCCCTGCGCGAGGACGCGACGCGCACATACGGCACCGCCTGTTCCGGCGCACGCTCGCAGAGCACCGCCGCCGCGCCGCGCGCAACCGCCTTCGGAATGAACCGGTGGCCGTCCACAGCCAGCCCGCTCACCGCGACAAACAGCTCGCCGGGGTTTGTCGTACGGGAGTCGTAGCTGATCCCGGTGATCTCCGTCTCCGGGTCAGCGTGCAGCTCCAAGCATTCAATGGTATTGAGTAATTCCTT
This sequence comes from uncultured Oscillospiraceae bacterium, assembly GCA_934661135.1. GTDB lineage: Bacteria > Bacillota > Clostridia > Oscillospirales > Oscillospiraceae > CAG-170. Next base: position 25,729 of record CAKUJA010000007.1, on the reverse strand, counting down.
CAGCTTCATGGAATTTCGCTCCTTATGGGCGCTCCGCGCTTAGTCGGATGCGCCGCCAGTCGTAAATTCTACTGTAATTGTAGTCCCCTTGTCAACCTCTGTTTCTTCGGGGATGTCCTGATAGGCCGCCGTCACATAGACGTCCGTCCTGTCGGTGCCCTTCGCCTGGATATAAAGGCCATACTGATTCGCCAGCCAGTTCACGTCCGCCACGGAGTAGCCGATGAAGTTCGGCACCGTCGTCTTTTCCGTCACCTTCTCCGCACCCATGTAGAGTACGATCTCCGAACCGCCGGGCACTTCCTTGCCCGCCGCCGGGAGCTGATCGGTCACGACGCCGCCGCTGCCCACTGTGCGGTAGGTGATGCTCTTGGCCGAAAGAAGCTCCGCCGCCTCGGTCTCCGTCTTGCCGACCACATCCGGGATTGTGATGTTCACGCCGCGAATATCGTCCGACGAGTAGTCCGGCTCCACGCCGAGATACGGCAGAATGTCGGAAAACACGTCACGCACGGTCGGCGCAGCCATCAGGCCGCCGGAAATATACTGGTTGTGCGGCGTGTAGCTCGTACCGGCGACATATTCCGGCGTATCGAGCGCCACAAGCACCACATACTGCGGGTCATTGATCGGCGCCACGCCGATGAACGAAACAATCTTATCATCGACCGGCTTGCCGTTTTCATCGTATTCGTCAATCTTTTCCGACGTACCGGTCTTGCCGCCCACGCGGTACCCGGGCGTGTACGCGTTCGACGCCGTTCCGTCCGTAATGACGAATTCCATGAATTCGCGCATCGTTTTCGACGTTTCCTCGCTGATGACCTGCCGCAGCACGGTTCGCTCCGCCTTCTGCACGGTGTTCCCATCCGCGTCCAGCACGCTCGACACAATATGCGGCTCCAGCAGATACCCGCCGTTGACAATCGCCGCCACCGCTCGCACAAGCTGAATCGGCGTAATGCGGAACGTCTGGCCGAACGACGCCGAAATCAGCGACGCCGTCGACGCACCCGACAGCGCATCCTTCGAGAAGAACAGTCCCTTCGCTTCGCCGGGCAGATCGATGCCCGTCTGGTCGAGGAATCCAAACGAGTCAATATAGTCGTAGAACGTCTCGCCGCCGATCCGCAGACCGATATGGCCAAAGGCGATGTTGCAGGAGTTGCCGAGTGCCTCCTCCAGCGTCTCCGTCCCATGGCCGGCCGCTTTCCAGCAGGAAAGCGTCTGGTCACGTCCCTTGAAGTCCTCGTGCCCGCCGCAGTAGAACGAGTCGTTCGGCGTCACCGACCCGGAGTCGAGTCCCGCCGCCATCGTCACGAGCTTGAACGTCGAGCCAGGCTCATAGCCGTCCGACACGCACCGGTTTCGCCACTGGCGCAGCCGCGCCGCGGCCACCGCCTCGTTATACGCCTTGAGCGCGGCTTCATACTCCGGCGAACCCTCGCGCAGCATCATCGCCTTCTGATACATCGCCTCAAGCTCCTGCGCCGTCTCCGCGTCGTAGACCTCCTGATAATTGTTCGGGTCATAGCTGCCCATCGTCGCCATCGCGACGATGTCGCCGGTGTTGACATCCATCACAACGCCAAACGCACCGTTGAGAATTCCATACTTATCGATTGCGCGCTGCAAATTCTTTTCCAGATACGACTGCGCCGTCGCGTCGATCGTCAGCACCAGACTGTCGCCGTCCGCCGCGTCATAGTATTTTTCATATGTATAGAGCATCTCCGAGCCGTAGTTGCCCTTGCTGGTCACAACCTTGCCCGCCGTGCCCTGCAGCATGGAGTCGTAATACGCCTCCAAGCCTTCCTGACCGACGTTGTCTCTGCTCACAAAGCCGAGCACCTGCGCCGCCAGAGACGAATACGGATAATACCGCTGCGCATCGGTCTCGAGATAGACGCCCTTGATCTCGTTTTCATTGATAAAGTCGCGCACCTGATCGGCCAGCTCCTCCGAAATTTTCCGCCGGATGACCTTGTAGCGGTACGCCTTATCCGCCGCCTGTTCATAGACGAAGCTGGTCTCCACATCGAGAATTTCTGAAAGGCCGCGTGCAATGTGGTCAAGCAGATTGCTGTTTTCCGGCTTTTCCATCTGCGTGGCGATCTCATTCGGGTCAATGAATACGGTCTCCACCGTCGTCGACGTCGCCAGCACATTCATGTTCCGGTCGTAGATCACGCCGCGCGACGCGGTCAGGTTCGTATACCGCGTCTGGTTGTTGATCGCCAGCTCCTCATACTTGTCGTGGTCGACGATCATCAGCTTGTAGAGCGTGATAATCAGCGGAATAAATAAAACAATGCCGCAGAGGATCATCAGAAACAGCGTGCGCCGCAAAATCGTGCGGTTTGCCCGCTGCGACTGCGCCGCTGCGCTGACCTTCTTCGCTTCCTTCTGCGGACGGAGTAGCTTCAATGCCATGATCTGTTCCCTCATCATCAAAACAAGGGCGGTAGTTTCGTTCACGACCGCCCTTGCAACTGCTTTATAGCGTTTTGCCGCGTGTCCTGTCTCCAGCTTATGCAGAAGCAGGCCGCAGATATGCGATCAGGTCAGAGACGCTCTGCTCCACCGCGGCGATAATCTCCCCGACGGCGCTCGTTTTCTCCTCCTGATAAATCTCCGCCCGATCCGTACCGGACAGATCCACATAGACGATCTGTTCCTGCGTCGGCTTGCTCAGTCCGAGCTCCGCCGCAGACACCTCAATGGCGTCCAGATCGATTCTTGCCTCATATTTGCTGCGCAGAAGCGTCTGCTCCGACTGCAGCTCGCTCAACCGCGTCTCCAGCTTGCTGACCTCGCTCGTCGCCTCAAACAGGCGCACATAGCCGAATACCACCAACACCAGCATACACGCCACCGCCAGCATTCCAAACAGTGTAAACGGTGCCAGCGCTGTGCGCGCCTTGACGCGCTGCTGCTTGCGCGGAACCGGCCGCTCCTCCGGAAGGTGCTGCGGCTCCGGCCGTCGCTGCGGCGCGGTGCTCTGGTTCCATGTGTAAACGTCATAGGCCGCCGCGCCGTTGGTATGATATTGTGTTCTGCGCTCAGCCATGCCGTTTCGCTCCGTTTCTTCCATGAATTTTACACTTTTTCCGCCACCCGCAGCTTTGCGCTGCGCGAACGCGGATTTTCTTCCACTTCCTCGCGCGTGGCAATGATGGGTTTCCGGGTCAAAATTTCAATTTTCGGCTTCTTCCCGCACACACACACCGGAAAGCTCGGCGGGCACGTACATCCCTTCGCTGCCTCGGCCATCGCGTTTTTCACAATGCGATCCTCGAGCGAATGGAACGTAATCACGGCCAGCCGCCCGCCGGGGTTCAAGCACGTAATCGCGTCGCGCATCACGCGGCTCACCGCGCCAAGCTCGTCGTTGACCGCAATCCGAATCGCCTGAAAGCTGCGCTTGGCCGGGTGCTGCTTCTCGCGCAGCGCCTTGTCCGGCATCGCCCCGCGAATCACGTCCACAAGCTCCAGCGTTGTCTCAATCGGGTGATCCTGCCGCACGCGGTCGATTGCCGCGGCGATCTGCGGTGCATAGCGCTCCTCGCCATACTCAAACAGGATCTTCTTCAGCTCCGCGCGCGGCCAGTTGTTGACCACATCATAGGCCGTCAGCGCCGCGCCGCGATCCATGCGCATATCCAGCGGCGCGTCCACCATATAGGAAAATCCGCGCGAGCCGTCGTCGAGCTGCGGACTCGATACGCCGAGATCCAGCAGAATTCCGTCCACACCCGGAATCCCGAGCGTCTCCAGAATCGCCGCAATATTGTCAAAATTGTCATGCACCAGCGTGACCTTATCCATGTGGCCGCGCAGCCGCCCGGGCGCGTTTTCCAGTGCCACCGGGTCGCGGTCGACGCCAATCAGCCGCCCTGTTGTCAGGCTGCGGCAGATTTCCAGCGAGTGCCCCGCGCCGCCGAGCGTGCCGTCCAGATACACGCCGTCAGGCCGGATATTCAGTGCCTCAATACATTCCCAGAGGAGGACGGAGCGATGCGAAAATTCCATCAGAATCCAAGCTCCTCCATCACAGACGCCAGATTTTCAGGTGTGAGCGTCTCCTGCTCGAGCTTGTCATACGCCGCGCTGTCCCAGATCTCCGCGTGGCCGCCCTGACCGATGAACGTCACGTCCTGCGAAATGCCGGCATACTGCCGCAGCTCCGCGGGAATCAAAAACCGTCCCTGCTTGTCCGGCTCGCACTTGGCGGCGTTTGCAAACAAAAACCGCATCTTGCGCGCCTGTGAAATCGGCAGCGCGTTGTATTTATCCAAAATGGTCTGCCACCCGGCTTCGGTATAGACCGACAGGCAGTGGTCAAGGCCGAGCGTAACGTAAAACGCCTCGCCCAGTTCTTCCCGCAGCTTCGAGGGAACAAACAGACGCCCCTTGGGATCGACGGAATGCTTATACTTGCCGTACATCTGCTGCTCACCTCTCCTTCTGCTCCATTTTCATCTTTTCTACTCCACTTAGCTCCACTTCACTTATATAATAAAGGCTGTTAACATAAATTTCAAGAGCTGCGGCGAAATTTTTTTGAAGAAAATATTTACAAATTGTCCTTCTTTTCCGTCAAACTTTGCATTATCGAACGTACATTCTATAATCAACATTTTCCAATCGTCTCTGCGGTCCGCACGCAGACCTCCTCTCCCGCAAGCTCCACGCGCGCCGCCCGCATCTCCGGCTGTGTCAGCATCCGGTCTGCCAGCGGATCTTCCACCAACGATTGAATCAGATGCCGCATTGCCCGCGCCCCGGCGCCATCCCCGGCGCAGCGTGCCGCAAGTGCCGCAGAAACCTCCGGTGCAATCTCCACCGCAACGCCGCGCGCAGACGCCCTCTCCGCGGTCTCTGCCAGCAGCTTCCCGGCAATCTTCGTCAGTTCCGCAGTTCCAAGCGGCCGGAACGCAATCATGCAGTCAATGCGTCCCAGCAGCTCCGGGCGGAACGCTTCCCGCACCGCCGCGCGCCAGCGCTCGCCGTCCGGCTGCGGCGTAAAGCCGAGTCCGCCCTGTCCCGCCCGCTCGCTGCCGAGGTTTGAGGTCATCACAATAATCGTATTTTTGAAGTTGACGGTGCGGCCAAAGGAATCCGTCAGCGCTCCGTCCTCCAAAATTTGCAGCAGCAGATTCGTCACGTCGCGGTGCGCCTTTTCCAGTTCGTCCAGCAGCACCACACAGTACGGCCGCCGCCGTACCTTTTCGGTCAGCAGTCCGCCCTCGTCGTGCCCGACATAGCCGGGCGGCGCACCGATCAGACGCGAGACGGAGTTCGGCTCCATATATTCACTCATGTCGAGCCGCACCAGCGCGTCCTGACTGCCGAATACGCAGTCCGCCAGCGCGCGGCAGAGCTGCGTCTTACCGGTTCCCGTCGGCCCGATCAGTAAAATCGACGCCGCAGGGCGCTGCGCGCCCGCCAGTCCCATCCGTCCGCGCAGCACCGCCCGTGCCACGCAGTCCACCGCCTCCGGCTGCCCCACGACCCACTCCGTGAGCTGGTCGCGCAGTGTCAGCAGCCGCTTCTGCTCCGTGGTTGTCAGCTTTTGCACCGGAATCCCGGTTTTTTCGGCAACCGTCGCCGCAACGTCCTCCACGCCGATCGCGGGCGGCGACTGGTAGCTCGCCGCCTGCCGCCGCAGCAGTCCCTCCAGCCGGTCGCGGAGCTGCGCCGCCTGCTCATAGCGGCTGTTCGACACCGCCTGCTCCAGCTCTTGCGAAACGGCGCGCTTCTCCTTCGCCAGTCCGCCGTCGCAGTCCCGCCCGCCCGTCATCCAGACGCGCGCCGCGCTCTCGTCGAGCAGGTCGAGCGCCTTGTCCGGTAAAAACCGGTCGGTCAGATACCGGCACGAAAGCTCCACCGCCGCATGAATCGCGCCGCCGGTGATGCGGATGCCGTGGTGCCGCTCCAACCCTGGCCGCAGCCCCTTCAAAATCAGCTCTGTCTCCTCCCGGCTCGGCTCGCGCACCGTAATCGGGCGAAACCGCCGTTCGAGCGCCGCGTCCTTTTCGATAAACTTGCGGTATTCCTCCAGCGTCGTTGCGCCAATCATCTGAAGCTCGCCGCACCCAAGCGCCGGCTTAAGCAGATTTGCCGCGTCAATCGCCCCCTCCGCGCTGCCCGCGCCGACAAGCGTGTGCATCTCGTCCACAAACAGAATTACATTTCCGCACCGGCGGATCTCCGCCAGCACATCGCGGATGCGTTCTTCAAATTCGCCGCGGTATTTTGTCCCCGCCAGCACGCTTGCCATGTTCAGCGCATAGAGCCGCTTGCCGCGCAGCGGCTCCGGCACGCTGCCCGCCGCCAGCCGCTGCGCAAACCCCTCCACAATCGCCGTTTTGCCGACGCCCGGCTCCCCGATCAGCGCGGGGTTGTTCTTGTTCTTGCGGCTGAGCACCTGCAAGAGCTGCCCGATCTCCCGCTCCCGTCCGATCACCGGCTCCATTGCCGCCGTTTTCTCGGCCATGTTCTCGCAATATACTTCCAGTAGCTTCGTACTGAACTCCCCTCCCGTCGCGCGCCGCACAGGAAGCGTGCAGCGCGCGTAAATATCCGTAAAGATGCCGTTGAGATCCGCACCGTTTTGCCGCAGCAGCCGCGAAGCAGCGCAATTTTCCGCGCGTGTCAGCGCAAGTAAAAGATGCTCTGGCCGCACGTCTGCCGCATGAAGTGCCGCAGCTTCCGCGCTGGCGCCGCAAATTGCGCTTCTTGCCGCGGCAGACAGCGCTTGCAGCAGCGGCACATTGCGGCTGCCTTGCCCTTGCCGCAGCACCAGCACGCTCCGCAGTGTCTCCTCCTCCCAGCCGATGCCGCGAAGAACCGCTCCCGCCTGCTCCGTTCCCAACAGCGCCATCAGAAAGTGCTCCGTACCGACATAGCTGTGCCCCATGGCGCGCGCCTGACTGCCGGCCTGCCGGATCACACGTTCCAGCGCCAGCGAGAATTCCGGTTTTTGCATCCCGGCGCCCCCTTTCGCACAGAGTTTCGCCGGTTCCCGCCGCATTTATACAGCGCTTGGAAAAAAAGGAAATAAAGCGCCGCTGTTCACAGAAATATCATTTGCATTTTTGAAAAATTGTGCTATCATGAAAGCACAAATACTATATGGAGGTAAACAACTATGGCATATGTCATCAGCGACGCTTGTGTGAAGTGCGGTGCCTGCGCCGATGCGTGTCCTCTGGGCATCATCACCGAAGGCGAAGACAAGTACGTCATCGACGCCGATCAGTGCGTGGAATGCGGCACCTGTGCTGCGGAATGCCCCAACGACGCAATCAGCGCGGAATAATTCCGTACATGAACAAAAGGCTCGTGCGCACCGCACGAGCCTTGCGTTTTATATGGGGGTGTATCTGAAAACCGGCCACACGCCCAAGCAGCGTTTTCGCGCTGCCGGTCGCTGGCGGTGTTCCACTGCACCCCGGAGGGAGAACTGAAATGCGTGAGTTTTTTTCCGGCGGCATTGTCATGGAGGTTACAGACGGCTGCTTCCGCCTGTCCACCGACTCGATGGTGCTGGCCGATTTCTGCCGTCTGCCGCGCAGTGCCGCGGTCTGCGACCTCGGCTGCGGCTGCGGTGCGCTGGGGCTGCTGCTCCTGCGGGATCATCCCGATGCACACGTGACCGGCATTGAAATTTTACCGGAAGCCGCTGCACAGGCGCGGAAAAATATTGACGCAAACCAGTTCTCCGATCATGCCGCCATTCTGACCGGCGACCTGCGCGCCCACCGAACGCTGCTGCAACGCGGTACATTTGACATTGTCGTGTCGAACCCGCCCTACTTCCCGGTCGCGTCCGGTGCCGCTTCGCCGGACAGCGCACGGGCCACCGCCCGCAGCGAGATTTGCTGCACGCTGGACGATCTCTGCACCTGCGCGGCATATTTGCTGCGCTTCGGCGGCGACTTCTTTCTGGTGCACAAGTCGGAGCGGCTGGCTGATCTGCTCTGCACGCTGCGCGCGCATGGTTTGGAACCAAAGCGGCTGCGAATCGTCCGCCATGACGCAGCCGCCAATGCAAGTCTTGTCCTGCTTCAGGCGCGGCGCGGCGCAAACGCCGCTCTTTCGATTGAGCCGGAGCTGCTGCTCTACGCACCAGACGGCACGCCGAGCGCGGAATACCAGCGAATTTACCATCATCAGGAGGAAGCACCATGGCCGGAATGCTCTATCTCGTCCCCACACCGATTGGCAACCTAGGCGATATTTCCGTCCGCTGCCGCAGCACGCTGGCTGAAGCGGACTTCATCGCCGCTGAGGACACACGCGTGACGCTGAAGCTGCTGAACTATCTCGAGCTGAAAAAGCCGCTCGTGAGCTATTATGAGCACAACAAGGCCGAGAGCGGCCCGCGCATTGTGGCGCGCATCCTGGCCGGGGAAACGTGCGTGCTCGTCTCTGACGCGGGGTCGCCCGCCATTTCCGACCCTGGCGAGGATCTTGTTCGCCTGTGCGCCGAAGCTGGGATCTCGGTCTGCGCGATCCCAGGCCCCTGCGCGGTCATCACGGCGCTCTCGATCTCCGGCCTGCCGACCGGGCGGTTCTGCTTTGAGGGATTTCTTTCCGTCAACAAAAAAAGCCGCAGAGAGCACCTTGCGGGTCTGAACGCGGAGCGGCGCACCATGATCTTTTATGAAGCGCCGCATAAGCTGGTCAACACGCTGGAAGATCTCGCGCAGGCCTTCGGCGCGGAGCGGCGCATCTCGCTCTGCCGTGAGCTGACGAAGCTGCACGAGGAGGTTGTCCGCACAACGCTGGGTGAAGCCTGCACGCGCTACCGCGAGACGCCGCCGAAGGGCGAATTCGTACTCGTCGTCGAGGGTGCGCCGGAGCCTGCCGCGCCTACCGTCACTCTGGAGGATGCCGTTGCGCGCGCCAATGCGTTGATGGCGGAGGGCCTTTCCAAAAAAGACGCCGTTAAGCAGGCCGCCAGGGAAACCGGCATTGCCCGCAACGCGCTCTACGACGCCGTCATAAAGGCAGACCAGGGTGCATCTGAAAACTAGCGACGCGACCGGCAGCGAGGGTTTTTCGCGCTGAGCAAAACATTTTTTCGCAGGAATACAGACGTAATTTAAGGAAAAATGACGCAGAACCGCGTGAAAAGACCTGCTGTCCGGGTGCGTTGGGCGTTTTCAGAAGCCCCTAATTTCTCCGTCACGTAAACTGCTCCGCACGGCGATGTCCGTGCGGAGCAGCGTTGATTTTCGCGGCAGCAGTCTATTTATTCGGATACGTACATAGGAATAGAAGCAGAAACCGCCTCCCATCCGGCGGGGTGGGCGGCGGTTTCTGTCGCTTACAGCTTTTTCAGTTCCTTTATGCAGCTCTGGCAGATATTCTTGCCACGGTAGTTCGTGACATTTTTGGCATCGCCGCAGAACACACAGGTCGGCTCATACTTCCGCAGGACGATGGACGAGCCGTCCACGTAGATCTCGATGGCATCCTTCTCCGCGATGTCCATCGTTCTGCGCAGCTCGATCGGCAGGACAATTCTGCCAAGCTCGTCTACTTTTCTCACAATTCCAGTCGACTTCATTTCATGAATCCTCCATATACCTTTTTCATTTGTAAATCTATGACGAAAAAAGGATTATTATTCCATCGGTTATCATAGCATACATTTATGAATAAATTTTGAACAACCAGAATTTTTAGGGCAGCACTGCACAATTCTGCAAGCAGCTTCGGCGAGAGATGTTTCGTCAGGTCAAGGTCTGAAACGTGCAGGAATCCTGTATGTGCCCGCATCCGTAAGGCGTTTTCGACGCCAACGGCCGCGCAATATATCGAGCTTTCCAAACCAAAGCATTCGCAAAAAAGATCTGGCGAAGCGCGCAGACGCAATTGTGCGTTGTTGCCTTAGGAGGTTTTTGGGGAAATGTCGCTTCTCTGGCTGTCGCTGCTGGCGCTGGCAGTTGTTTTTTCCATTCTGACCGGTCAAACCGGTTCCGCCGGCGCGGCGCTGCTGGCCGGCGCAAAGGAAGGCGCTGCGTTGACGCTGGCGCTCGCCGGGCCGCTCTGTCTCTGGTCGGGGTTCTCCGCGTTGACCGAGGTAAACGGCTGGAGCCGCGCACTGGCAGCCGGCCTGCGGCCGCTGCTGCGGCGGCTGTTTCCGCAGACGATGGACGACGGAGAAGCCGCCGGCGCACTCTGCGGAAACCTCAGCGCCAATCTGCTTGGCCTTGGCAACGCGGCCACGCCGCTTGGCATCCGCGCCGTGCAGCGCATGAAAGCGCTTTCGGCAAGCACAGTCGCAACCGATGAGATGTGTCTGCTCATTGTGATGAACACCGCCTCGATGCAGCTTCTTCCCACGACGGTTGCCGCCGTGCGCGCGGAGCTTGGCGCGGCGCGCCCATTCGACATTCTCCCCGCCGTCTGGCTGGCGTCGGCCTGCTCCGTCGCCGCCGGGATTCTGGCCGCAAAGCTGCTGCGGCATTTTCTATGATGGAGCTGCTGATTCCGCTGCTGTTCCTGCTGGCCGGAAGTTTCGCCATCGCGCGGCGGCAGGACGTCTACGCGGCGCTTTTGAGCGGTGCACAGCGCGGTCTGCGGCTGCTGGCTACCCTTGCGCCAACGCTGATCGTGCTGCTGTCCGTGGTGACCTTTCTGCGGCAGAGCGGCTTTTTCGAGCTGCTGTCCACGTGGCTTCGCCCGCTGTTTTCCCGCCTTGGCATCCCGGCGGAGCTTGCGCCGCTGATGCTGATCCGCCCGCTCAGCGGCAGCGCGGCGCTTGCCGTCGGAACGGACCTGATGCGCCAGCACGGTGTGGATTCATTGATCGGCAAAACAGCGGCCGTCATGCTCGGCAGCTCGGAAACCACGTTCTATACGATCAGGCGTCAAGCGGACACGCTATGCCATCCCCGCCGCGCTCTGTGCCGACGTGACCGGTTTTTTCTGTGCGGCGCTGTTTGCACGGCTGTTTTTCTCTTGAAGTTCCACCCATTTTCTGTTATAGTGTTAGGGATTATGAGCGAAAAAGGTGAATTATCATGCAAATTCTTGTAGATTTCCTCTCGCAGCAGGTTGCGGACGCATTTGAAGCCGCCGGTTATGACCGCAGCTTCGGCAAAGTGACGCTCTCCAACCGTCCCGACCTCTGCGAATTCCAGTGCAACGGCGCCATGCCCGCCGCCAAAGCCTATCACAAAGCGCCCATCCAGATTGCATCCGCCGTCTGCGAAAAGCTGGCCGGTTGCCCGATGCTGGAATCAGCCGAAGCTGTAAACCCCGGCTTTTTGAACCTGACGCTCTCGGGCGACTATCTGGCGCAATTCCTGCGCGAAATGCAGACGAGCGATAAATTTGGCGTAGAGCCGGACGCGAACGCACGCACGATCGTCATCGACTACGGCGGCCCGAATGTGGCCAAGCCGCTGCACATCGGCCATCTGCGCAGCGCCATCATCGGCGAGTCTGTCAAGCGGATCTACCGCTATTTCGGCAACCACGTCATCGGCGACATCCACCTCGGCGACTGGGGCCTTCAGATGGGTCTCATCATCGAGGAGGTGCGCGACCGCCATCCGGAGCTTCCCTACTTCGACCCGAATTTCACCGGCGACTATCCCGCAGAAGCGCCGTTTACGATCTCGGAGCTGGAGGAAATCTATCCGGCGGCAAGCGCCAAGAGCAAGGTAGACGAAGCGTTCGCACAGCGCGCGCACCACGCGACCTATCTGCTCCAATCCGGCGACCGCGGCTACCGCGCAATGTGGGATCACATCATGCGCGTTTCCGTCGCAGATCTGAAGAAGAACTACGAAAACCTGAACGTCAGCTTCGACGTCTGGCTCGGTGAGTCGGACGCGCAGAAGTATATCCCGCAAATGCTGGACACCGTCAAGCGCAAGGGACTGACCGTGGAATCCGAGGGTGCGCTCGTTGTGCCCGTGCAGGAGGAGACCGACACGAAGGAGCTCCCGCCCTGCATCCTGCTCAAGTCCGACGGCGCGACGCTCTATGCCACGACCGATCTCGCCACGATTTTGCAGCGCGAGCAGGACTTCCATCCCGGTAAAATTCTCTACGTCGTCGACAAGCGGCAAAGCCTGCACTTTGAGCAGGTGTTCCGCGTCGCGCGCAAGGCCGGGCTTGTCCCGGCGGAGACGGAGCTGCAGCACATCGGCTTCGGCACGATGAACGGCAAGGACGGCAAGCCGTTTAAGACCCGCGCGGGCGGCGTCATGCGGCTGGAAGCGCTCATCCGCGAGGTTACAGACTACGTCACGCAGAAGATTCAGGAAAACCAGACCGTCTCCGATGAGGAGCTGCCGCAGACCGCGAAGCTGATCGCTATGGCGGCGCTGAAATACGGCGATCTTTCCAACCTCGCCACGAAGGACTATATCTTCGATCTCGACCGCTTCTCCTCGTTTGAGGGCAACACCGGGCCGTATATTCTCTACACGATCGTCCGCATCAAGTCGATTCTCGCCAAATATCAGGGCGACGTCTCCGCAGCCAGGCTGCTGCCGCCCGAAAGCGCGGAGCAGAAGGCGCTGATGCTGGTGCTCTCGCGGCTGCAGGATGCACTGAGCAGCGCCTACCGCGACTCGGCGCCGAATGTCATCTGCGCGTATATCTACGAGCTGGCTGGTGCGGCAAATAAATTCTACCACGACGTGAAGATCATCTCCGAGCCGGATGCCGAAAAACAGGCGAGCTATGTGGCGCTGATGGAGTTGACGCGCCGCGTGCTGGAAACCTGCATCGATCTGCTTGGCTTCTCCGCGCCGGACAGAATGTAAGAAAACACAAACAGGACCGACGATTTCGTCTGTCCTGCCAGCGTGTCGAAAAAGTCTTTTCGTCCCGCTGCCCGTCCAGTTTTTCAAGCTTATCAAGCTTGAAAAACTGCTTGATTGAACGCGAAGGGGGCTCTTTGCCCCCTTCACTCTGAAGGTGAATTGCCCGCAGGGCAAGAGAAGCTGGCCTGGGCCATTCCCCGCTACTCTGTCGCGGAACTGCATTTCATCGTTTTTTGACAGTCTTAAACAGGACAGACGATTTCGTCTGTCCTGTTTCTTTTTATTATCCTTCCGCCATCAGACTGCGCGTCGCTTCCTCGCGGTACTGCCGCGTGTAGAGCTGCCAGTAGGCGCCTTTCGCATCCATAAGCTGCCGGTGCGAGCCGCTTTCGATGATCTTTCCGTCGTGGACGACGAGAATGATGTCCGCGCGGCGAATCGTCGACAGGCGGTGCGCAATGATAAACGACGTCCGCCCGGCCATCACCTTCTCGATGGCATTCTGAATCAGGCGCTCCGTCACGGTATCAACCGAGCTGGTCGCCTCGTCGAGCACAAAGATCCGTGGATCGGCCAGCAGCGCCCGCGCGAACGACAAGAGCTGCTTTTCGCCGGTCGACAGGCTGTTGCCTCCCTCGCCGAGCACAGAGTTGTATCCCTCCGGCAGCCGTTCGATGATCCCCTCTGCGGAAACCGCGCGGATAGCCGCTTCAATCTGCTCCATCGTTGCGTTTTCATTGCCGTAGCGCAGATTTTCCAGCACAGTGCCGGAGAACAGATGCGGCGTCTGCAACACATAGCCGATGTTGGAGTGCAGCCAGAGCTGGCTGCGCTCGCGCGCGTCGCGCCCATCGATCAAGACCTGACCGCTCGTCGGCTCAAAGAACCGGCAGACCAGATTGACCAGCGTCGACTTGCCCGCGCCGGTCTCGCCGACGATCGCCACATTTGTCCCCTGCGGAACCTTCATATTGAAGTGCTCCAGAATATTCTCCTCGCCGTCCGGGTAGCGGAATGTCACATCGCGGAACTCAATATCGCCATGCAGCGGCTCCCAGTTTTCCTTCTTCGGATGAAACGTATCGCCGTATTTCGCAACAACCTCCGGCGTATCGCGCACGTCGGATTCCGTCTCCATCAGCCGTGTGAACCGCTCCACATTGACCTGCGCGTTGACCAGCGCGGAAATGACCTGCACCAACCACTGAATCGGCTGCATCATACCCTGCGCATAGTTCATAAACACCGCCAGCGTACCGATCAGCATCACGCCGTCCCGCGTAATCACGCCGCCGCGCCAGAGCACAATGGCCAGCGCAATCGACGCGGCAAACGCCGTTGTCGACATAAAAATCCCGCGGAAGTGCATCGCGCGGACGCTGACGCGCTTCATCTCGCCGGTCATCGCGTCAAATTCCCGCTCCATCTTGTCCTCGATCACGAGCGTCTTTGTCGTTTTCGCGCCGGTGATTCCTTCGTTAAACGCACCGGTAATCTTCGAGTTCTGCTCGCGCACCTTCCGGTGGTAGAATACGAGCTTCTTCTGGAAATAGACGCTGCACACCACCAGCACCGGCACAATCACCATCACGCAGAGCGCCAGCCTCCGGTTCAGCACAAACATCATAACGACCGCGAACACCAGGTATGCCACATACCATACGCCCTCCATCAGCCCCCATGCCAGCGTACTGGCAATGCGGTCGGTGTCCGACATGACGCGCGCATGGACATAGCCGACGCTGTTCTGGTTGAAATAGGAGAACGAGAGCGTCTGCAAATGGTCAAACGCCTGACGCTTCAAATCGCGGCCGATGTAAAGCTCCACCTTGCACGCGCCGTAGGCCGAAATATAGTTGGAGCCTGTCTGAATCAGCATCACAACCAGATAGGCCGCGACAAACCACGCAATGCCCTGCATTGTCTTGTCCGCGATAAAATGGTCGATCGCGTACTGCTGAAACAGCGGAATCACCACGTCCATCACGCTGCCGAGCGTCCCGAAGAACACCATCGCCACCAGCAGCTTTCCCATTCCATGCAGATACGGCATCAGCTTCGGAATTCCGAATAGCGGAAGATTGGTCTGTTTTTCCTTCACGCCGTCTCCTCCTCTCCGATGGCCATCTGCATCTCATAGATCTTGCGGAACATTCCCTCCTGCGCAAGCAGCTCCTTCGGCGTGCCGAGCTGCTCCACTCTGCCGTGCTCGAGCACCAGGATGTTGTCGCAGTCCAGCAGCGTCGTAATCCGGTGGGAAATGATAATGCTGGTCGCGCTCTGCAAGTCCTGCCTGAGCGCCGCGCGGATCTTCTCATCCGTCTGCGTATCGACCGCCGAGAGAGAATCATCGAATACAATCACCGGTGTCCGCTTCGTCAGCATCCGTGCAATCGCCACGCGCTGCTTCTGGCCGCCCGAAAGCGTCACGCCGCGCTCGCCGACCATCGTGTCATATCCCTTTGTAAACTGCTCGATGTCCTCCGCAACACAGGCCGTTGCCGCGGCGCGCCGTATTGTTTCCATATCCGCGCCGCAGATGCCGATATTTTCCGCAATCGACCGCGAAAACAAAAACGGCTCCTGCAGCACCACGCCGATGTGCTCGCGCACCCACTGCGCGGGCATCTCCGCAAGATCTGTGCCCCCAACCGTGACGCGCCCCTCCGTCGGCGCATAGAGCCGGCAGAGCATCAGCAGCAAGCTGCTCTTGCCCGAGCCGGTTCCGCCCAGAATGCCGAAACTCGTCCCTGCTGGAATCGTAAACGACACGTCGCGCAGCACCGGTTCGCCGGTTTCATAGCGGAATGTCACGTGCTCAAACGAAATGTCGCCATCCATCGGCGCTTCCGCCGCCCCCGGCTTGTCCCGCTCCATCGGCGCGTCGAGAATTTCACCGATTCGGCTGACCGAAACGCCGGCCTTACTCATCTCCGAGATCACGCGCCCCAGCCGGCGCACCGGCTCAATCACCAGCGCGTTGTAGATCATAAACGAGACAAACTCGCCCTCGGTCATCTGCCCCTTCACGCAGAGCATACTGCCGAAAATGACCACAAGCATCGTCTGGATGCAGGCCGTCGCATCGCCCACCGCCCAGAAATCCGACAATGTTCTGCACAGCTTGATCCAGAGCGTCGTATATTCCTCGTTCTGGGTTGCAAAGCGCGCGCGCTCATATTCCTCGCGCCCAAACGCGCGCACCACGCGCACGCCGGTCAGATTTTCCTGCGCAATCGTCGACAATACGCCTTCGCTCTCATCGCAGGCCGTAAAGCGGTCGCGAATGCGGTTGTGAAACAGCACCGAATAGAGAATGATGATTGGAAACAGCACGGCCGGAATCATCGTCAGCTTCCAGTTCATCATCGCCATGCAGACGAGCGACAGCACAATCATCACGACCATGCGGAATACCGCGACAAACTGCTCCTGGAAAAATTCCTTGATCCGCTCCACATCCGACGTGCAGCGCTGGATGATGTCGCCGGTCGGATTTTTCATGTGCCACTCCCACGGCAAGTGCTGAATGTGGTGATAGAGCAGATCACGGCTGGTCTTGACCAGCGTCTCGCCCGCCTTCGCATTGTAAATATGCATCACATAGCGGAACAGCGCAGACAGCAGTCCGATCCCCGCCAGCACCGCCGCCGGAATCCAGAGCTGCTCCCGCAGACGCGTCACGCCGCCCAGCGACGAGACAGCCTTCGCCGCAAGTCCCGTGTGCACCGGCTCCTTTCCGAGCAGCGAGTCCACGCTGACGCGGATGACCTGCGGCACCAGCAGCTCACAGCCGTTAAACAGCAGTCCCGCCAGAATGCAGGCGATAAAAAATCCCCAGCTTCCATGCAGAAGCCGGAGCAATGTCTTGCCGTTCCCCGTCTTTTGCGTTCCTTTCTTCAAGCTATCCCCTCGCTTTCCAATTGCTTTTCCTTACCAGAGCCATTTTATGCCATGTGTATCTGAAAACTCCCAACGCACCCGGATAGCAGATCTTTCCACGCTGCGCTGCGTCGTTTCTCCTTGAAATACGTCAGGATTCCTGCGGAAAACTGTCTTGCTCAGCGCAAAAATTCCTCGCTGCCGGTCACATTGAGAGTTTTCAGATACACCCTAGCCTATTGCTGGTATTAACGCAAGAATCTTTCTCATTTCTTAAGATTTTTGCATCTTTCCATTGACAGTCAGCCGCCCGGTTCAGCCTTCGCCAAACCGGGCGGTCAAACAATTCAGTGCCAAAGTAAAAACAGAATTCCGAGCAGTGCGCCAAGGCCGAGCAGATAAACGCCGGCAATCACCAGCACCGCTCGCACCGCACCAACTGCCGCCCAGTGCCGCTCCTGCTTCGTCAGCGCTGGCTGCTCCCCGTCGCTTTGCTGAAGTGGCTCCTGCCGCTTGCTGCGCCGCGGCAGCAGCGTCGGCTGCGGCACAATGCCGCTCATATCAGCAATTGTCCGCCCGTCATCCTCAAATTCGTCACGTTTTTTCATTCGTCAAACAGGTGGCAGACCACATAATGTCCCGGCTCCACCTCTCGCTGGCACGGCGCTTCCTCGCGGCAGCGATCTGTCGCATACGGGCAGCGCGTGTGGAACTTGCATCCCTTCGGCGGGTTCGCCGGAGACGGAATCGAACCCTGAAGCACAATGCGCTCACGCCGTACCGTCGGATCTGGAATCGGAATGGCCGAGAACAGCGCCTTTGTATACGGATGCAGCGGATGGTCAAAAATGTCCTGCGTCTCGCCGTATTCCACGAGATTGCCCAAATACATAACGCCGACGGTATCTGAAATATGCTCAACGACCGACAGGTCATGTGAGATGAACAGATACGTCAGGCTGTATTTCTCCTGCAAATCCTTCAACAGATTGATGATCTGCGCCTGAATCGACACGTCGAGCGCGGAGACCGGCTCGTCACAGACGACAAACTCGGGATTCAGCGCCAGTGCGCGCGCGATGCAGATTCTCTGCCGCTGGCCGCCGGAAAATTCGTGCGGATAGCGTGTCTTGTGATACGGCTGCAAGCCGCAGTTGTCCATGACCTGATCGATATAATCATTAAACTCATCCTTGGGCACCAGATTGTGCTCGCGCACAGCCTCGCCGATGATCTCGCCGACCGGCAGACGCGGCGACAGGCTGGAGAACGGATCCTGGAAAATGATCTGCATCTTCGGGCGCAGCGCACGCATCTCTGCCGGACTGAGATCGTAGATCTCCTTGCCGTTAAAGAGTACCTGACCGCCTGTTTTCTCACCGCAAAGGCGCAGCACCGTGCGGCCGGTGGTCGACTTGCCGCAGCCGGACTCGCCGACAAGTCCCATCGTGCAGCCGCGCTTGAGGTTGAACGTCACGCCGTCAACCGCCTTGACATGACCAATGGTCTTTGACAGCAGGCCGCCCTTGATCGGGAAATATTTCTTCAGGTCGTTGACCATCAGAATGTACTGCGGATCATATTCCACGGGGGTGAAATCGACGGTTTCAACCTTTTTCTCTGCCATTTCACTCACCCGCCTTTCTGTTTTCTTCATAGTAGCGGTAGCAGCTCACCTTGTGCGTCTCACTCAGGCTGATCTCACACGGATATTCGCCCTTGCAGCACTCGAGCTGCATCTCGCAGCGATCTTTGAAGTAGCAATAGTCCGGCATATTGACCGGGTTCGGCACCTTGCCGGGAATGGAATAGAGCTTGTCGACCTTTTTGCCGACGATCGGCTTCGATGCCATCAGACCAATCGTGTACGGATGACACGGATGCGCGAAGATTTCCTCCGCCGTGCCCTTTTCCACGACGCGCCCGGCATACATGACGACAACATAATCCGCCATCTCGGCGATGACGCCGAGGTCATGCGTGATGAGCATGATCGACGAGTTGATCTTATCCTTGAGCTGCCGCAGCAGATCGAGGATCTGCGCCTGAATCGTCACATCGAGCGCCGTTGTCGGCTCGTCCGCGATGATAATGCGCGGATTGCAGGCCAGCGCCATGGCGATCATCACGCGCTGGCGCATACCACCGGAAAGCTCATGCGGGTACATCATATAGACGCCCTCGCTGTTGGCAATGCCGACCGTCTTCAGCATCTCAATCGTACGCGCCTTGACTTCTTCTTTCGTCTTGTGCGCGCCCTCGTGCAACGCAATAACCTCGTCGATCTGCGCGCCAATGCGGAACACCGGGTTCAGGCTCGTCATCGGCTCCTGGAAGATCATAGAAACATAGTTGCCGCGGAGTGCCTGCATCTTTTCATTCGGCGTCTTGACCACGTCATACGCTTTGTCGCCAAGGTTCAACCGGATCTCACCCTCGACAACCTGTCCCTGCGGGCGCTGTAAAAGCTGCATCAATGACAGACTCGTGACCGACTTGCCGCAGCCGGACTCGCCGACGACACCGACCGTCTTGCCGATCGGCACCTCGAACGAGACACCATCAACCGACTTGACCACACCGGTATCGGTAAAGAAATAGGTGTGCAGGTTGTCAAACTCGACCGCGTTCTTGCTGTCGTGCATCTGGGTCAGATATTCGCTCTCCGGCACGTTCTTGCGCTTGCGTTTTTTCTCAAACTGATTTGTAATACGGCGGTTTTCCTTGGAGATCCGCCGCGATTCTTTGCTGGAAAGGTAGCCTTCCTGATTTTTAGCCATCGTGCGTTCCTCCTTCCTTACCGCTTCATCTTCGGGTCGAACGCATCGCGCAGACCGTCGCCGACAAAGTTGAAGCCGAGCACCGTCAGCAGCAGGCACACGCCGGCCGGAATCCAGATAAACAGATAGTTCGTCATAACATAGGCGTTATTGACGTCGTTGATAATGTTGCCCCAGGATGCAAACGGATACTTGACGCCAAGGCCAAGGAACGACAGCGTCGCCTCGGTCATGATCGTCGAGCCAAGCCCCATCGTGCAGATGACGATGAGCTGCGGAATGACGTTCGGGATCAGGTGGCGGAAAATCCGGTGCCACACGCGGATACCGCCTGCCTCGGTCGCCAGCATGAACTCCTGCTCACGCAGCGAGAGGATCTGGCCGCGGACAAGACGCGCAATGCTCGGCCAGCCGAGGAAGCCGAGGATCAGCATCAGGTAAATCATCCGTGTCCAGGAGTCGATCTTCAGCGCGTCCATGGCCGAACCGATGATAATGATAATCGGCATCGACGGAATGCAGTAGAACACGTCGACAATTCGCATGATAAGGCCGTCAACCCAGCCGCCGAAGTAGCCGGAAATACCGCCCATCAAAATTCCGAGCGACGCCTCGATCGCCACAACGATAAAGCCGATAATCAGCGACACACGGCCGCCGTACATCAGTCTCGTCAGCATATCCATGCCGTTCGTATCGGTACCGAGCGGATGCTCCTTGCTGGGTCTGGAATACCGGTCGTAGACGTAGGTGTCCTTCATCTGCTTCACCGACCAGACGTTGGTGCTCGCGTCAAACACCATGTCGTATTCCGCGGTTTCGCCGTTTTCATCGGTGTAATTGAACTTCTCGTCGCCGCGGTCGACGGCTTCTTCCAGCTTCTCGCGGAAGTCACGCGTAATCACGATGCTGGGATCTGCCGCAGATACAACAATGCGGGAAATATAGCCAAGCTCCGCGCCATTTTGTATGATGTTCCCGGCATCGTCAAGCTCATAATCTGCGCCGTCCGCCTCAAATACACGTTCGCCGAGCGCTTCAGCCTTCAATGCCGCCAACTTGACCGCAAATGGGACGGCCTCGCCGCCGTCAACCGCGTTGATGAGGTCGCGGCTGGCATATCCCATCACCTCGCCATCCCGATAGACAGCATAGGCATCATCGCTGATGGTCTCCAGCGTGTAGTCCACATCCTTGTAGTTAAACTCCGTCTGTCCCTTTTTGAACGCGTCGAGCGCCTTACTCTGGGCAATCGAGCCAAACTCCTGCCCATCAGCCACGACAAAGCGCATCGCGTCGTTGCGCGTAAAGCCGACATATTCTTTCGACATCTGGGTATAGGTATAGAACTGCTCGTCCTGTCCGTAGGGGCTGACCACGCCGCCCAGGAAGGAGAACAGGAACATGGCAATCAAAATCGTCAGACCGATGACGGCCAGCCGATTCCGGAAAAAGCGCTTTGCAACGAGCGCACCCGGCGAGAGAACCTTTACACGGCGGTCGTCATTCAGGGAATACTGCTGCTCCTGCTTGGGTGTTTCATTCTGTTTTTTCTCACTCATGTTTTGCAGTCCCCCTTTCTTACGAAATACGCACGCGCGGGTCAACCACGCCGTACAGAATGTCTGTCAACAGGTTGCTCGCCAGCGTGAGCACCGCCATGAACGACAGATAGAACATGGAGAACGGAATATCGCCCGCCACCATCGACTGATACGACACATAGCCGATGCCGGGGATGGAGAACAGCGTCTCCGTAATCAGCGCGCCGGAGAACAGTCCGGGCAGTGAGCCGCCGATGATCGTCACCAGCGGAATGAGCGTGTTGCGGAATGCGTGCTTGTAGATGACGCTCTTTTCCGACAGACCCTTCGCCCGCGCCGTGCGGATATAGTCTGCGTTCAGAACCTCCAGCATATTCGTGCGCGTGTAGCGCATATACGAGCCGATCGACACGATAACCAGCGTCAAAATCGGCAGCACCAGATGGTTTGCCTTGTCGAGGAACTGGTGCCACGCATCAAGCTGTGCATAATCTCGTCCGACGAGTCCAAACAGGTCAAACCACCCGAGCTTAACCGAGAACAGCAGCTTCAGCAGCGTTGCGAAAAAGAATGTCGGCAGCGAAATACCAACCAGGGCAACCGCTGTAATCGTATAGTCTGCACGGGAATACTGCTTTGTCGCGGCCAGCACGCCGAGCGGCACCGCAATCAGCAGCGAGATCACGAACGAAATTCCGCCCATGATGACCGACAGGCCAATGACCTCCTGGAACTTCGCTACGGCCGGGACGTTCCACTTCCAGCTATCGCCGAAGTTGCCCACAATGGCCTTCGACAGCCACGTGAAGAACCCGGGCACAATGTCCAGATCCAGTCCATAGGACGCATTGAGCTGTTGCAACCATTCCTCATACGGCTTGGCGCCCGGCGCCTGAGAGAGCTGGATCGCCATCGTCTGGGCGAACGAGCTGGGCAGACAGCGGATCAGGGCGTAGATGATGAACATCACACAGAACAGGATCAAAATCGCCTGCAAGATTCGCTTGATGATATAATTTCGCACTTCTTGATTCGTTCCTTCCTTACGCGGCGCTGCCGCGCTTGATTTGGCGCGCCCCGCCTTGGCGGTTCGCGGATGGGGTGCATCTGAACCTGTCGCACCACGGATGCCGGAATATGGACATCCGGGTTCCTCTCGTATTTTCGCGGGGAACCCGGATGTCCGCATTCTTAGCAGGATGGCGAGCAACCGTTCCGGCGTCCGCAGACGCCGGAAACGGCTGCTCGTTGGTCCGGTATTATGCATGGCCGTCAAAGCGGCCAGTCTGAACTTACTGAACCTGGATCTGATCGATCTCAGACAGGTATGTCCAGTACGGGGTCATGTCCTTCGGGATGGAATCGACGACAATCCGCTCGGTGGAGAAGATGGACGCCTCGCTGCGCTGATAGACGGGCAGCTCCACGCCCCAGTCAAGGATGATTTCCATCGCTTCCTTGTACATGGCCTTACGAGCTTCCTGGTCGGTGGTCTGACGGGCAGCGATAATCAGTTCGTCGAGGTCAGCGTCGTTGATCTCGTAGTAGTTGGTAGAACCCTTGCTGTGGTACAGCTGATACATATCCGGGTCGTTGGTGGACTGCCATGCGGCAACCCAGCCTTCCGCCTCGCCGGACTTGTAAGAAGCGAACAGGTCGGCGGCCTGCGCCATATCGTTGACGATCAGGTTGAAGCCGATGGTCTTCAGAGCCGCAGCCGCGTTGGTCAAAACCTGGAACGTCGGGTGGTCGCCGTTGCCGGAGCCGCCGATGTTGACGGTGTATTCCATGGCAGCGCCTTCCGGAGCCGCAGTGACCTTGCCGTTTTCAACGGTGTAACCGGCAGCCTCGAAGTAGCCAAGCGCCGCGTTCAGAGCAGCCGCGTACTTGTCCTCGGTGCTCATGTCAGCCGTATAGATGGCGTTGCCTTCCACATCGGTGGAGTACGCGATCTGATAGCCGTCGTCGGTGACCTGCGGGGCCGCCCAGGACGTGTTGGAGATCGGGTAGTTGATGACGGAAGCGGTCTCGCCGTAGTAGGAGTCGATGCCCTCATCGCGGTACGCCGCGAGGACGGTCATGATGGCCTTGCGGAGATCCTTGGATTCCTGAGAAGCGGGATCGTCGCCGACCTTGACGTTGCCGGCAGCCAGAGCGATGTAGCCATAGCCGCGGTAGTCCTTCAGGCGGGTGGTGATGACAGCGCCGTCGTCGCCGTCTGCGCCGTTGATGTCAGCAATCTGGTTGCGAACCTCAAGGGAGTAGCTCGGGTCAGAGATGTCGAGCGCACCGGACTGGATGCCGGTGATCTTGTCGGCTTCCTGCGTTTCCTTCATGTTGATGTGGCCGTTCTTCGGCGCGCCAAGGAAGTAGTTCGGGTTGGCGTCGGTGTAGAACACGCCGTCGGAGTATTCCTTGAAGATATAGGGGCCTGCGCCCATCGGGGTGCTGGTCTTGGCACGGACAAGGCTCAGATCGCCCTTCGGGAAGCCGAAGGAGTTGTTATCGTAGTCATAGAGGCTCGCGTCGCCGTAGTAGTGCATCGGCGCGATCTCCATCTGGAGCTGATAAATCGCGGTGGTAGACAGCTCGCTGGTGGTCAGCGTCATGCTGTAATCGCCGGTCTTGACAATGCCTTCGACATGGTCGGCAGATTCACCGATCTTCACGCCGACGGTGTACTCGTTCCAGGTATCGCCAATCTCCTCGCCGAGCAGGTCGGAGATCGAAACGGTAGCCTTCTCAGCGTTGATGCCGTCGTCAGAGAGATCGTAGCCATAGGTCTCAACGATCTTGCTCCACAGCTCAGCGGCGTCATTGGCCTCATAGCCCCACATGGCGACCGCAGCCTTGAAGTCCTCTGCGCCGTAGTTTTCCATGACATAGTCCGCAATGGACTGCGCGAACTTTTCGCCAGCGGTCTGGAACGCAGCCCAGAACGTGTTGTACTGCTCCTCGGTGTAGAGGTCGTTGGCTTCATAGCCATCGGGACCAGCCGCAAGGATGACATTCATGCGGGTGTCCATACCGCCGCGATACTCGTCGATGCCGACGATCGGCACGGAGTAGAACGTTGCGGAGCCGTCATAGGTCGGGTCCATGTAGACATACATGCTGAAGATGACGTCGTCGATGGTCATCGGCGTGCCGTCGGAGAAGGTGATGTCGTCACGCATGGTGATGGCATAGGTGACGGTGCCGTCGTCGTTCTCGGTGACCTCACAGTCAGCCGGGCCATAGTAGGTGTAGTCTGTGCCGTTGTAGCTGCGGGTCTCGCCTTCGATGCCGTGCATGATGATCTCGCCGCGGCGATCCGCATTCAGCAGAACAACCTGTGTCAGGGCATGCGCGTCCTGATCGGGGGCAGAAGCCGCGAAGAACGGGCTGAACTTGCCCTCAAAGCCGGTCTCCGCGATGACGATGGTGCCGTCGGGGTTGCCAACGGTCTCGTCGGTGGTGTCCTCACCATTTTCGGTGTTGTCCTTGCTGGTGTCGTCCGCGGGCGTGGTGTCCGTGGGCGTCGTCGTGTCGTCAGTCGTCTTGCTGGCGCAGCCGGCAAGCAGACCGAGGCAGAGAACGAGCGCAAGGAGCAGAGCGATGAGCTGCTTCATGTGTTTCATTTCCAAACCTCCTGATTTTTTCGGTTCCACCTCTCATCCGCCGGACGATCCAAACTCGCCGTCCCCCCTTGCCGCTCTTGCCGTGCAGATGCATCTGCATCTGTGCCGCAATCGAGCCGCGCCGGGGTCGCCGGGTCTCCGAACGCCGCCGCAATGATCCGTGTCGCCTGATATATCTTCAGATGTCATTTTCGCAGCACCGCTGCGAAAACGCCAAAAGGGACGTCCCTTTTGCGCATAGGTGTATTTTTCCTACGCACACCTGTCGATAATAGTATTTAAATATTAGCGCAAATTGCATTCAAAGTCAACCAGACTTTCATATTTTGTCTGATTTCCTGCCAATTTAGTTCGGTAAAGCCAAAAATAATTAGAGTGTGAAATCATGGGTTCTCTGGCAGATTCGGACTGTAATCTGTCCGTTTCACACGGACACTGCCGCATCCCTCCAACGCCGCGGCTGCCAGCCAAAATGCAAGGCCTGTAAGTTTCGATGCATTCCGACCGTTTTGTGCCACCGCAATAATCTGCCCGACCGCCGCTGCCGCGCAGCAGACCGCCGTGCCGATCATCGTCACCTTCAGCCGCGTGACCGTCTGCTCATAAACATACTCGCGTAACGGCTGTCCGTGGTAGCTCCAGCGCCCGAGTGTCCAGACCGCCGCACACGCCGCCAGGACACCGAGCATACTCGGCAGCGTCACATAGGCCGGTGCGTTTGCCGTGATCCCCGGCAGGCAGTTCACCGCCAGCACCAGTGCCGCGCCAAATCCACAGCAGAGCCAAAGCCGCAGCCGCAGCTTCCCGTAGGGGAGCCGCCCCTCATAGCGGTACATCGTACCCCGATACTGGTATTCCCCGTTCACATCCTTCTGGAAATCCTCCAGATAGCTGCGCCGTCCCCTGCGTTTTTCCATCATGCAATCCCGCTCAGGTCGTAGCTGTCGAGCCACGCCTTCGCCGTCTCAGCCACACCGCGCAGGCAGCTTTCCTCAAACGGACTGTCCAGTCCTGCGTTTTTCAGCAGCTCCGTAAACGTCCGGCTGCCGCCCTGCTTCGCGTAGGCCATATAGTGTGCCCATGCGTTCTTCTGATCCTTCTGAATC